>NZ_JAKKSJ010000039.1:0-50657 GCF_025653365.1 Shewanella sp. SW32
TTTAATTCCTCTAAAGAGCCGTTCGAGACTAGGACGTTGATAGGCATGGTGTGTAAGCGTTGTGAGGCGTTGAGCTAACATGTACTAATGACTCGAGAGGCTTAACCATACAACCCAGATGGGTTTTACAAAGAAGCCTTAGACAGAATATCGACACTTGATAAAGTTTGAACTCAAACAAAGCAAATCAGCTTTCCGAATTATTATTAACGTGRKCCAGAGATGGACACGGTAATAAACAGAATTTGCTTGGTGACAATAGCCTTGTGGAACCACCTGATCCCATCCCGAACTCAGAAGTGAAACGCAAACGCGCCGATGGTAGTGTGGGGTCTCCCCATGTGAGAGTAGGTCATCGCCAAGCATCAAAATAAACACCAAAGCCCTAGCCTAAACCGCTAGGGCTTTTGTGTTTATACGCTTTGCGAAAACTTATCTCGATGTCGGTCAATAAATGTTCCTCCAATATTGACACTTCCACCATCCATGGCGGTCGCCCGCCGCTAAGCGGACTCCCCAGCTACGAAGACAAGCTTCTTCGCGTTCAATCATGGCTAAATACTCCGTATTTATAGTGCTATGATTTCACCCTCATGTGAGAGTAGGTCATCGCCAAGCGCCTAATTATCTCATTGAGATGTAACCAAGCCAGCTGAATAAGCTGGCTTTTTTGCATTCGCAATTTGTAGAAATTAGTCCGTTTTTCTTTCAGCTTGCATGTTTCTCCGCTATTTTTACTCACCAACTCACCAACTCACCAACTCACCAACTCACCAACTCACCAACTCACCAACTCACCAACTCACCAACTCACCAACTCACTAGCCATTTCAATTACTGAGTTCTTTGTCGGTCCTAGGATTTCCTATTTCGTTCTCGTCCTATTGCTTAATCCTGCGCATAACTAAACGCTTGAGCTCTAGCTCAGGTAGCACTGTTGCTTATCTTTTAAGATAGCCGTTCCACACACCAACCGTATTGCTAGGCGCTGCTCTGTGTTGGTATCTAGGGGGCATTTAAGTTGATTTAATTTGCTGAATTGAACCCATTCCTCTTCTTCAAACAATGTCTTCAGAACAATATTCATTTTTATTTTGCCACTTAGTCAGATGGCAGTAGCTTGGATTGTTAAATTTGCATATTTTTTCACTTGGTTTATTCCTATGCTCGTTGTTTTCAATTTAGGAATCATTTTTTAGCCTAAGACATCACTTCAGCTTAAATCCAACATTATGTTTGTTTCATTATGGAATATTGAATTAATCGCTCGATTTATGAGGATTAATAACTTGTAGCCTGTAGATTTACTTAATATTGGTAAGACCAATTTACACTGATATGGTTTTTTTGTTATCAATTGGTTATGTTCGTAGCAGGTTGAGTTCAGCAGGTTTTCTTGTTGTGCGATTAGTTAGCTTTAAAATGTGATTTTTTATTCGATTTTTTTCTAATTGGTGATTGCTATGTATCTGTTTACGGAAGAACCATAGTTTGTGAGCAGTTCATTTGATGAATTTTGAACTTGTAATGCAATAGCGATGATTTTGGGGCAATCGCGCTGTTGATAGGGATCTAGAGAGTAAGGGGTAGGGGAGCTATGGAGGATGTAACGCAATCTTTATTGGATGCCGTTGGCATTATGTTTTTTGGGATGGGCTTAGTTTATTTATTTTTAAGTGTACTAATCCTTGGGATTCATTTGGTTGCGCGTTGGTGTGCGGTGGATGCTGCATCTGCACGTTTTGCTACAAATCATGCTAAAAGCCAGCAGAGAGTAGCGCAATCAGATGTTAAGCCTTTAGACCCAAATGTGGTCGCTGCGATTTCACTAGCGGTAAAGCAGTATCGTTCACAGATTAAGTAATGGGGAGCAGTATGACTTTTGTATCTAATTCTACGGCGGCAGTGGCTAAGCCATTATTTTTAACTGATGTCGTTTTGCGGGACGCACATCAATCTATTTTAGCGACGCGCTTACGCATTGATGACATGTTACCGATTGCGCCATTACTCGATAAGATCGGTTTCTGGTCACTGGAATCTTGGGGTGGGGCGACGTTTGATGCCTGTATTCGTTATCTTGGTGAAGATCCTTGGGATCGGATTCGTGAGCTGAAAAAGGCCATGCCCAATACGCCACAGCAAATGTTGCTGCGTGGTCAAAACCTCTTAGGTTATCGCCATTATGCCGATGATTTAGTCACGCGTTTTGTTGAGCGCGCCCACACTAATGGCGTTGATGTATTTCGTATTTTCGATGCGATGAACGATGTTCGAAACCTTGAGACTGCGGTGAAAGCGGTGCGCCAAGTTGGTGGCCATGCGCAGGGGACGATCTCATACACCACAAGTCCAGTGCATACCATAGAGACTTGGATTGATATGGCAAAACGTCTCGAAGATATGGGATGTGATTCTTTGTGTATCAAAGATATGGCGGGACTACTTAAGCCTATGGAAGCGTTTGAGCTTATCAGTCGACTAAAATCCCAAACGCAACTCGTGTTATCTATGCACTGTCATGCGACGACAGGATTAAGTACCGCCACTTATCAGAAAGCCATTGAAGCGGGTATCGATGTGCTCGATACGGCAATTTCGTCGATGAGCCAAACCTATGGACATACTGCTACTGAAACCGTTATCGCTATGGTGGAAGATACTGAGCGTGCGACTGGTTACGACATGGTGTTGCTTGAGGAAATTGCTGCTTACTTCCGTGACGTGCGTAAGAAGTACGCTAAGTTTGAAGGTGCGCTGAAAGGCATAGATTCGCGTATTTTACGCGCCCAAGTACCTGGTGGCATGCTGACCAATATGGAGAGCCAACTTAAGGAACAGGGTGCGGCCGATAAGATGGACTTGGTCTTGGAGGAAATTCCCCGCGTGCGTGCTGATTTAGGTTTTTTGCCCTTAGTGACGCCTACATCGCAGATTGTTGGCTCGCAGGCGGTCATTAATGTGTTGATGGGGGAGCGTTATAAGTCACTGACTAAAGAGACTGAAGGCGTGCTTAAGGGCGAATATGGCGCGACGCCTGCGCCTGTGGATGCTGTATTGCAAGCCAGAGTCTTGCAAGGTGCTGAAGCCATTACATGTCGTCCTGCAGACCTATTAACGCCAGAGCTGGCTAAATTACGGCTAGAGTTGGCAGACAAAGCGTAGGAACAAGGCATTCGTCTATCTTCAGAGCATGACGATGATGTGCTGACCTATGCACTCTTCCCACAAATAGGATTGCAGTTCTTAAAGAATCGTGATGATCCGAGCGCCTTTGAGCCTAAGCCTGAGCTGACTTCGGTACTTGCTGCTTCTAATGTTACGGATTGTGGCCCTGAAACCTACACGGTAACTGTCGAAGGGCAAGAGTACGTAGTTGAAGTCGCCGCAGGCGGTGAGATCTCGCAAATCCAGCCACAGGGACAAAGTGTTCATGCTGTGCAAGCTGTGACTGAGAGTACAACGCCATCAACAAGCCATGGTGAAATCAGGCTTGAAATGAGCGCGCCTTTGTCGGGCAACATCTTCAAAGTGCATGTTTCTCCAGGCGATAGAGTGTGTGAAGGCGATGTCGTGATCATCCTTGAGGCGATGAAGATGGAAACCGAAATTCGTGCACAGGGCGATGGTATTATCGCTAAGATCTGGGTGAAAGAAGGTGACTCAGTGTCTGTGGGTTCTCAATTACTGGCCTTGGCGTAGGAGTCATTATGGAAGGTTTAATGGCTTTTTGGGCCGAGACAGGTATCGCTCACTTTACTGGCGGGCAAGTGTTGATGATGGCAGTGGGCGCTTTGCTCTTGTATCTCGCCATCGTACGTGGTTTTGAGCCTTTGCTATTGTTGCCCATTGGTTTTGGTGCAGTGCTGGCGAACATTCCCCATGCGGGATTTACCGAAGAAGGTGGCATCCTGTATTACGCCTATTATGTGGGGATTGAGACTGGGGTGTTTCCGCTATTGATCTTTATGGGTGTTGGTGCGCTGACCGACTTTAGTGCCTTGATTGCCAATCCTAAAACCCTGTTGTTAGGAGCTGCGGCGCAGTTTGGGATTTTCGCGACATTGATTGGTGCGATAGCGCTGAACTTAGTTCCGGGCTTTGAGTTCACCATGAAGGACGCGGCGGCCATTGCGATTATTGGCGGTGCTGATGGACCTACGGCGATTTTCCTCGCCTCCAAACTGGCACCTGAGTTATTAGGGGCAATTGCGGTCGCGGCTTATTCCTATATGGCGTTAGTCCCGATTATTCAACCGCCGATCATGCGCTTACTGACAACCCAAGCTGAGCGCGAAATTAAAATGGAGCAGCTGCGCGAAGTCAGTAAAAAGGAAAAGATCATTTTCCCTTTGATGGTACTGGGATTAACGATTCTCTTCCTACCTGCGGCCACGCCGTTAGTGGGTATGTTTTGTCTTGGTAACTTGATGCGTGAATCGGGCGTGGTGGATAGATTATCGAAAACGGCGCAGAACGAGCTTATCAATATTGTTACGATTTTCTTAGGTCTAGCTGTCGGTTCTAAATTATCAGCCGATCAATTCCTGCGACTGGAAACCTTAGGAATTTTGGTATTGGGAGCTTTAGCATTTGGCATTGGTACTGCTGCAGGTGTATTGATGGCAAAACTGATGTGTAAGTTGTCGGGTGGTAAGATTAATCCGTTGATTGGTGCCGCAGGGGTGTCGGCTGTACCTATGGCAGCGCGAGTCGTGAACAAAGTTGGATTAGAGGCCAACCAACACAACTTCTTGTTAATGCACGCCATGGGGCCCAATGTGGCGGGAGTGCTAGGTTCTGCTGTGGCTGCGGGGATTTTACTTGCCGTGCTGGGTTGATGACAGAGTGGGTTAACTGATTGGGCTTGACTGAGTGGGTAAATTAAGCGGGTTTATCTTCGAATTTATTCTAGTTGTTAACGCTGTTTTAGCGCTAAGGCCAACTCAGTACTGAGTTGGCCTTTTTTGTTAAGTTACTAATTTATAGTATGAATCCTTGGTATTAACCTAAGCCGTTAACCAGAGTAATCCCATAAGGATTAAAATTAGCCCGCCACCTATACCGATAATGTAGATAAAACCTCGCCCGCCTTGTTTTAGCGTGAGTTTGTTGGCTTTTAAAAATAACGCCCAAAACAAACATAGGATCAGCGGGATAAGGAAGAGTCTCGTCATGTCTGTTCTGCTAAAGTGTGAGTTAGAGTGGTTTTAGAGTCTAACAGCTTGATCTTATTTGAGTAACCTATTTTGCAGTTAATAGAGACTGTCGAAGTCGATTGTGGTCTCTAAAGCCAATAGATCAAAGACTGTTTGCAGGATAATAAAAGAGACCGCCGAAGCGGTCTCTTACTGTGGTCAATGGTACTGATGATTTAGCTTAATACTTTTTATACAGTATTGTTATTGCTACGAACTCACTGGTGTAACGTCTTGATTGTCGTTCGAATAGAACTGTGCTTCATCGAGTTCATTTTCGGATTTACCAATCACAACAGCAGTCATCATATCGCCCGTTACGTTAGTTGCTGTGCGGATCATATCGATAATACGGTCAATTGCGGCGATAAAGGCAATGCCTTCAAGTGGCAGACCAATCACACCTAAGGTGACAGTTAACATCACCATCGCACTTCCTGGTACGCCAGCGGTACCAACAGAAGCCACTGTCGCAGTCACGGCGATCATCACATAGTCCAGTGTGTCGAGCGGAATATTGTAAATTTGAGCGATGAAGATAGCGGCTATCGCAGGGTAAATACCCCCACAGCCGTCCATGTTCATGGTCGCACCTAATGGCATCACAAAGGCACTATAACGCTTTGATACGCCCATGGTTTCGACTGCGCGAGTACTCGCAGGTAAAGTACCGAAACTTGAAGAAGTACTAAAGGCGACTAACTGCGCTGGCATAGCTTTGCGGAAAAATTGCAGTGGGCTTAAACCACCAACAAACTTCACTAACCCGCCATAAACGAAGATGATGTGGATAAAAGCGGCAATGTAGATAGCCCCGATAAACTTACCTAAAGGCAATAAGGTTGATAAACCATATTCACCCACAACCCATGCCATTAAACCAAACACACCGATAGGAGTGAGTTTTAAGACCATGCGAGTCAGTTGGAACATGACTTCAGCACCTGCTTCAATGGTGCGTTTTAATGGCTCTGCTTTCTCGCCAACTTTGTTGATAGCGATACCCACTAACGCGGCAAACACGATAATTTGCAGTACCTTGCCTTCAGCCAGTGAGGCGAAAGGATTGACTGGGATCATGTCGAGCAGCACTTGTGCAAAACCGGGAATATTACGCTCGCGCACTTCAGTCGTTGTGAGTTGCATGGTGCCACCCATGTCGATCATTGAGCCCACAGCTAAGCCTATCAGAGAGGCGATTGTGCCTGTCAGCATGAACATACCCAAAGTTTTCAAGCTCAGGCGTTTCAGACTGGTTTGCGAGTTGAGCGATGTGATACTCACGACAATGGCACAAAATACCAAAGGCGCGACCAACATCTTAATGGCCCCAATGAACAGATCACCTAATGGTTTTAGCACTGTGGCGCTTTCACCTAAAATAACGCCAACGAGCGCACCTAAGATAAAGCCTGCTAAGACTTTTTGCCAAAACGGAATGCGGCTAATGGTTTGAAGGATCATGCATATTCCAGAAAAATAAATTAAGAGTGAGCCAATAGACCTGCGATGATAGGATTCGTATTTAACGAGATGAGCGTGATGTTAACGCGCTCTCAGTCATGCGCATGGTTATTGCCTGCCATAGTTAACCATTGTATCGACAGAGCTAGGGTTATAACAAACCGTTTTTCTTATAACTTATTGTGATAAGTGAGTTTGTTGTAAAAAGATTAAGTGAAACATTCAATTAACCCATGACAAACCTTATCGCATTGAATACAAAAAGAGAGATTTATCATTGAGTAAGCCATTATGACTGAGTTAGGCATTATGTTCTCTGGCGCTTTTTTAGCGGCGACTTTGTTACCGGGGGGATCTGAAGTCTTACTCGTGGCGTTATTAAACAAAACTCCAGAGGCTTGGGTTGCGCTGGTCGTGGTGGCTAGCATTGGCAACACGTTGGGCGCGATGACCAGTTTCTATTTAGGCTGCTTAGGTCGCCTCGCAAAATCACCAGAAGCGTTAGCGACAGGTAAACACGCAAAGGGGCTCGCCTTGATTGAACGCTACGGCGTGTGGGCGTTGTTACTCTCATGGGCACCGATTATCGGCGATATTCTTTGTTTATTGGCGGGTTGGTTGAGGCTACCGCTAATACCTTCTTTGGTGATGATTTTAATCGGTAAAACAATTCGTTACTTAATTGTTGCCGCTGCCGTGCTGCAATGGATGGCATGATGGCGCTAGGATGCATTTAATGGTCAAGGGCGGGGAGTGTTTTTCCGTTTAGACTGAATTTACTGTATAGATAGGAACTTAGTGTCAATTTTGCGAGTCATAAATCCCAATGCTTAATCATTTAAGCGCACTATGACTAAACGCAGCACTATGATTATGAAGCTGTATTTTTGGCCCATTGATGTATGAGGGGAATGTTTTGAAGAAATGGATATTAGCGGTCGCAATTTCTGCCGCACTTGCGGGTTGTGCATCTGAAACGACTACGGTGAACTTGCCCGCAGGCGTTAAACTGATCGAAAATGTGCAATTGGCCGATTCGCAAGTAGGGATCCCCTACAAAAAGTACCAATTAGCCAATGGGTTAACTGTTATTTTACATCAAGATGATTCAGATCCCTTAGTGCATGTCGACGTCACTTATCATGTGGGCTCAGCTCGCGAATTAGCTGGGCGTTCGGGATTTGCGCATTTATTTGAACACATGATGTTCCAAGGCTCACAGCATGTTGCCGATGAACAGCATTTTGAAGTGGTTACCGAAGCTGGTGGTACCCTAAATGGCACGACCAATACCGACAGAACCAATTACTTTGAGACAGTACCCAACAATCAATTAGAAAAAATGTTGTGGCTTGAGTCGGACCGTATGGGCTTTTTGTTGCCCGCACTCACTAGTGAAAAATTCGAAGTGCAGCGCGAAACCGTCAAAAACGAGCGCGCACAACGTATCGATAATCAACCCTATGGCCGCATGAGTGAGCGTTTTAGCCAAGCTATGTACCCTGTCGGTCATCCTTATTCTTGGCCTGTAATTGGCTGGCCGGACGATCTTAATCGCGCCACGGTTGACGATGTTAAACACTTTTTCCAACGTTGGTATGGCCCTAATAATGCGACCTTGACCATAGGTGGCGATTTCGATGAAATGCAAACCTTAGCCTGGGTCAATAAATATTTTGGTGAAATCCCCCGTGGTCCTGAAGTCTCGTTAGAGCAAAAGGCGCTGGTTAACTTAGACAAGACACGTTACATCTCCATGGAAGATCAAGTGCACTTGCCTTTGATCCGTATTGGTTTTCCTACCGTATACGCTAGACATTCAGATGAGGCCGCGCTCGATCTGTTGGCCAATATTTTAGGTGGTGGTAAAACATCCTTATTATATAAAAACTTGGTTAAGGACGGTTATGCCGTGCAGGCTAATGTGAGTCATCCTTGTCAAGAGCTTGCGTGTCAGATGTCGATTTATGCTTTAGCCAATCCTGAAAAGGGCGGCAAATTGGCGGATCTGGAGCAACGTATCCTCGACTCGATTAAGGAGTTTGAGCAACGTGGCGTTACCGATGACGATCTGCAAAAAGTCAAAGTGCAGTTTGAGGCTGATACCATTTATAGCCTGCAGAGTGTTTCTGGCAAAGTGTCGACCTTAGCGATGAACCAAACTCTGTCGGGCAATCCGAACATGATTGCCTCAGATCTGAATCGTTATGCCAATGTGACCAAAGACGATGTGATGCGCGTGTTTAAGCAATACATTAAAGATAAACCTATGGTGGTTATGAGTGTGGTGCCGCAGGGAATGACGTCACTTATTGCCCATGCGGATAACTTCACGCCTGCAACGTTGCCGATTGCACACACTGCGGTAGAGGGGGATTTGCCCAAGCCTGAACTTGTTTCAAGTTTTGATCGGACTAAGATGCCTGCATCTGGCGTTGCACCTATGCTCAAAGTACCTAAAATTTGGACAAAAACCTTAGCCAATGGCATCGAAGTCATGGGCACTCAAAGTACTGAAACACCAACAGTTGAGTTAATTGTTTATCTCAATGGTGGCCACAGACTCATACCCGTCGAAAAAGCAGGCTTAGCAACGCTGACTGCGGAAATGCTTAATGAATCGAGTCAGAAGCGCAGCAGTGAAGGACTATCACAAGCCTTAGAAATGCTAGGTAGTAGTGTCGATTTTAGTGCGTCTGAATATCAAAGTTCGATCAAAGTATCGGCTCTGACAGCACATTTAGATGAGACGCTGGCGATTATGGAAGAAAAGCTGTTTCAACCAGCGTTCAGCGAAGCTGACTTTGCGCGAGTGAAACAGCAGCAATTACAACAGATCCAGCATATGCAGTCCGATCCTAGCTATCTGGCTGATACGGCGTTGTCGTCTTTGTTATACGGTAAAGACAATGCGTTAGGTGTGAATGATCTTGGTACGCTCGATTCAGTCGCGGCGCTTACGTTAGCCGATGTAAAAGCGTTTTATGCCCAGCAGTATCAAGGCGGCAACGCTAAAATTGTCACTGTTGCTAATTTATCTGAATCTGCATTGCTGCCTAAACTAGCGGGATTAAACCAGTGGAAAGGAGAAGCAGCTGTGGTACCGCCACTTAAGCCACTCCCTGCATTAAAAGGCTGCACAATTTATCTGATTGATAAACCTGGTGCGGCTCAATCGGTAATCAATATTGCCAAGCGCGCATTACCCTACGATGCCACAGGCGATTATTTTAAATCCTATCTGATGAATTATCCGTTAGGCGGCGCATTCAATAGCCGTATCAACCTGAATTTACGTGAGGATAAAGGTTATACCTATGGTGCTCGCACTCGTTTTACTGGCGGTGCTGAAGTGGGCGATTTTGTCGCATCAAGTAACGTTCGCAGTGACGTGACGGCGAAAGCACTCATTGAGTTTGTAAAAGAAATCAGTGCTTATCAGCAGCAGGGCATGACAGATGCTGAACTTGCCTTTATGCGTAATTCAGTCTCACAAGGGCAAGCCCTTGATTATGAAACACCGTATCAAAAAGCGGGCTTTATGCGGATGATCCAACGTTACCAATTGAGTCAAGATTTTACGACTCAACAGGACAAGATCATTAATACTGTAACAAAATATGAACTCAATGCCCTCGCGGCTTCCGAGCTAGATATCAATAAAATGGTGATTCTGGTGGTGGGAGATAAAGCGACAATTGAAGCTGATTTAGCGGTATTGGGCTATCCAATTGAAACTTTAGTATTGTAAATTAGTATTTCGCCCTTATATAGGTAGATAGACAGGTGTATTAGTTAACGACTATTTGCCCTATATTTACCGGATTTACATCGAAAGACGGTGACAGCATTAGCTGTCACCGTCTGCTTTTAATCATACAAGGTGTGAATTTGGCTTGCCCCACAGACAGGTTTAGATTTATTTTGAGGCATATTTTGCAAGATAAGCCTCAAAATAAAGGTCTGACTGTTAACCTTGTCGCGATAGCGAATCACCAATTAGAGAAGCGCAAATTGAAGTCATTCAATGAATTAGTACAACATCTCTCGGACGCCAATGGGCGCACAGCACTCTTGGGTATGTTACGTGGCATAGAACGTGAGGCGTTGCGGATTGATGAGTTTGGTTATCTCGCTACAGACTCGCATCCCGAAGCCTTAGGCTCGGCGTTAATGCATTCACGTATTACGACGGATTACAGTGAAGCCTTACTCGAGTTTATTACGCCAGTAAATCACAATGTTGAGCAACTTCTCACTGGGTTAACTGAGACTCATGCCTTCAGCGTGCGCCACTTAAATGGTCAGCGTTTGTGGCCCGTGAGCATGCCTTGCTATGTGAAAGATGAGCAACAGATCCCCGTTGCCCGCTATGGCTCATCGAATACTGGCATGATGAAAACCTTGTATCGTAAGGGGTTAACCTATCGTTATGGCGCCCTGATGCAGATCATCTCTGGGGTGCATTTTAACTTTTCGGTATCGCAAGAATTATGGCAAAGCCTGTATGAGTTAAGTGATAAACAGTTAACTTACGATGATTTTATTTCAGAATCCTATTTCGGCTTGATCCGTAACTATCGCCGTTTAGTGTGGGTACTTCCTTATTTATTTGGTGCCTCGCCAGCGTTATGTAGCTCCTTTATTAAAGATCAAAAAACCGACCTCAAGTTTGAAAAAACGGGCCACGGTACTCTGTATCTGCCCTATGCCACTTCGTTGCGTATGAGTGATTTAGGCTACACCAACAAAGAGCAAGAAGATCTAAATATCAGCTATAACTCTTTGCCTGAGTATCTGGCTGGCGTGAATGCCGCCACTAAAATGCCTTCAGCAAACTTTGCTAATATCGGCGTTAAAGTCGATGGTGAGTATCGTCAACTTAATGCCAATGTATTGCAGATTGAAAACGAGTTCTACTCGCCAATCCGTGCGAAACGGGTCACGCGTAGTGGCGAGAAACCGTCTGAAGCTCTGGCCCGTGCTGGGGTGGAATACATTGAAGTGAGAGCGTTGGATGTTAATCCATTTAGCCCAGTTGGCATTGAGGCGACACAAGTGCGTTTCCTTGATTTATTCCTACTCTATTGTTTATTAACGCAGTCGCCTAAGTCAGAGGCGAGCGAAGAGGCGAGATTAAGCGCGAATCTTAAAGCTGTGGTGCTTGAAGGCCGTAAACCTGGGCTTGAGTTATTAACCGCAGACGGTTCACGTTCGCTTAAATCTTGGTTAGAAGAGTTGTTTGATGCCTTGCAACCTTTGGCAGTATTGCTTGATGGTGAGGGGACGGATTATCAAGTGGCTTTGGCCCATTGGCGTAAAGCGGCTGAAGATCCGAATTTAACCCTGTCGGGACAAGTACTGCAAAACGTGATCAACAAGGGCCAAGATCATGGTCAGTGGGTGATGACGTTAGCGCAGCAATACTATCAATACTTTATCGATTATCCCTTGTCGAGCGAGACCATAGCGCAGTATCAAGCTGAAGCATCCAGTTCGCTTAACAAGCAAGCTGAACTAGAGGCGGCGCAGAGTGCAGTTTCATTTGATGATTATCTGGAAGATTACTTTGGAGTGAAGCTGTGAAAGAGGGGGTATTCTCTTTCACTGGCCTACGTGCCCGCGCAGCTTTGATTGTGTTCAGTGCCTTGTTATCTGGCTGCGCCGCGTCACCTGAAGATCCTCTGGGCTGTGGTACTGTGTCTGGTTATTTGCAGCCCGATGCCAGTACTCACTGGTATCGAGTGGTGGTGACCCATTTAAACGGGCAGGCAGTCGTTTCTAAGCCTAATTATCAGTTAGCGCCTGGCGAATATGAATTTACCGTTGCGGAGCTGATCGATGATCCAAGTTTGTCAGTCACGCTTGCCGCGCGGACACCCAAAGTATTCAAGCTCAATGTCGAAAGTCATCAGCGTTATCATATCGGTGCGTTATTTCACACCGATAAGCGTTATATGGGTAAAGACACTGCGTATTGGGAACCCGGCGTGTGGCAGCAAGAAGATCATGAGTGTCAGTTTGAGTTGAGTCCCGAAACGAAATAGCTAAAGTGTTAAGCTCAAGTGGTAAGCCTGCTACATTCGATTTAAGTCATATTGATTTAGCCCCTAGCGCTGAGATCTTCTAAGCGCAAAAAGGCTTTTTATGCTTGCCTCAGCCTGAGTCTATGACATCATGGCGCGAGCTAACTTTCCAAAGAACATGATATTAATGAATAAGTTCTCCGCTATCTTACTCTGCGCAAGTCTCGGCATCTTGTCAGGTTGTGCGACATCTCCGCCTAAGTCTCCCGAAAATTTGTGTGAGATATTTCAAGAACACCGAGATTGGTACGATGCCGCTAAAGATGTCCGTGATAAATGGGGTGTGCCAGTGCATGTGCCGTTAGCTATGATGTATCAAGAGAGCTCATTCAAGCACAATGCCGCGCCACCGATGGAATACTTTTTAGGTTTTATCCCTATTGGCCGTGCTAGTGATGCCTATGGATATGCGCAGGCTAAGACCATGACGTGGGATGATTATGTGCGTGAGACGGGAAACAGTTGGTCGAGCCGCAGTGATTTCGATGATGCCTTGGATTTTATGGGCTGGTTTATTAGCAAAACCCATAAGATAAATGGCGTATCTAAATGGGATGCGCGGGCGCAGTATCTTAATTATCACGAGGGCTGGGGCGGTTATCGCCGTGGTAGTTACAAATCTAAGGCGTGGTTAGTGAAAGTGGCGAACAAGGTGGATGCGAGGTCGAAACGCTACGCGGCTCAATATAAAACCTGCCAAGAAGATTTAGATTCATCTTGGCTGTGGCGTTTATTTTTTGGTTAAGATTACGTTTTTATATCATTGTCAGCCACTTAAGTGAGAATGGCTGACTGTCGGTGTTCAATTTAGATATTTAATCGAGATAGCTAATTGAGATAGCTAATTGAGATAGCTAATTGAGATAGCTAATTGAGATAGCTAATTGAGATAGCTAATTGAGATAGCTAATTGAGATAGCTAATCGAGATAGTAAACTCAAATCTTCAACTTCGACGCTTACTGATTGTTGATATTAGCCTTTTGACATCGGCTGTAGCACCTGACTTCAATTGATTTATTGCGCTTTCACTGCGAAGGTTTCTAATGCCTGAATGGCTTTTTTCTTCGCACGCTTTTGCTCATACATAGCATGATCTGCAGTCTTAAAGGATTGATACCAATCGGCTTCGAAGGGGGCAATACCAAAACTAAAACCTAGGCTAAGCTCTGAACCTTGATTCAAGGTTTTGCGCATATCATCTAAGTCCTGTTCAATTTGAGCTAACGGCCCATGGCATAAAGCGACAAACTCATCGCCACCAAAACGGGAAATAATGCCTTTATTTTGCCAATAGGCGAGCATGGCGGTGGCTGTTCGCTTGATGGCAACATCACCCATCTGGTGCCCATAGGCATCATTAATGGACTTGAGATTGTCCATATCGATAATAATTAAAAAACTGCCTAAGTGAGGCTTGGGCTGCCAGTGGTGCAGTTCATCTTCAAAATTCTTTCGATTATAAAGTCCTGTTAATGGATCAAAATTGGCTAGTTTAGTAATCTGCAGTGACTTCTGATAGAGCGCAATGGCATTGCTAGCTTCGTGAGTTAGGATAGAGACAAGATTGCGGTCGTAATCGCTAAAGGCGCCAATGCTACTGCTATCGAGATTGAGCATGGCATACAGTTTGCCATCAATACGAATAGGGCTAGACAGGGTTGAGCGTATCGGCTGCTTTGACACTGAGAGTAACACTTTTTGATCATCTTCCGTTAAAGTGCTAGCCGCATTGATATTCTTCATATCATTGATGACCACCACTTGATCGCATCTCCCTTCAGTGAGTCGATATTCAAAAGTTTGCTCTAAGGTAAAATCCAGTTGTCTGAGCTTTGCTAAATCGAGCCCCACGACAGATTCAAAATACAGTTTATTATTCACCTCGTTGATTTTAATGATGCTGCCCATTTCGGCACCATTAATCACGTACACGGCTTTATTGAGTAAGGCGTCCAGAAAGGCATGCTCATTTTTATAATGACTCGAGAGATGGGCGAGTTCATAGATGGCATCGTTGATGGTGACGACTTGCTCTAAATGCTGCCATAGTCGAGTTAAACGACCCTGATGCAAATAGTAAATTAGGCTGTAGGCAAAAATATAAATGATGCAAACAAACAGTAAGGGCAGGATAGTCCAATTTTCTGTGGGTGCATTAAAGATAAACAGCAGGATGAATAGACATATCGGCACTATAAGCAGTAGCAGATGATAGCGATAATCTAAGCGATCTATGGTCTTACGTTTGAAATTATCCCTTAATTTCACTCGACTATTCCTTTATCTGTGTCATTGCTAGTAATCATTGAATGCTATACATCACTAACGTATTCACACTGAGTTCAGTTAAGTATATAACGAAAATTGAAATATAAACTGATATGAAACTGTGAACAATTTCATATCAGTGATTTTGGTACTAAATACTGAATTAACGCGAATTTTCTGCGTATTCGGCCAATATCCAAGCTAATGGTGCTTGGTATTGGATTGGCATCCAAGTTTGCAGTGCGGCTATGCTCTGGTTGAGCACAGTTTGATTTGGCACTGATAGGTTTAAATGTCCGACTTTACGACCCGGGCGAACTTCTTTGTTGTACCAGTACAACTCAGCATTGGGCAAACTTAACCAGCGAGGGTCATTATCGATACCAATAAGGTTGACCATAACACACTGAAAATTCACTTGTGGCTGTGGGATCGCAATTCCGCAAAGTGCTCTAAGATGCAGCTGGAATTGATCCATATGGGTTCCGGCTTGGGTCCAATGGCCAGAGTTGTGCACTCGCGGTGCCAGCTCATTCACCAATAACTCATCACCAACACGGAAGCATTCCATCGCCATTACACCAACGTATTCAAGCTCGTGCATAATGGCGCTGAGCATAGTTTCGGCTTGGGCTTGCAAGGGGGTTAAGCGTGCCAGTGGCGAAATCGACGCCATTAAAATACCGTCCTGATGCAAGTTCAGCGTCAGCGGATAAAACACGCATTCGCCTTCGCGAGTACGCACGCCAACCAATGATACTTCTTCATTAAAATTAATCGCTTGCTCAGCAATTGCAAGGTTACGCCAATCGTTTGGAATATCGCCCACTTCGGCTTGTTTAAGCCAATGTTGACCTTTACCGTCATAACCACCGGTACGGCGTTTCATCAAGACTCTAGGACCATAATGTTGATACAGGGTATCGACTTGGGTGTTATCGTCGACTAAGGTCCAAGGCGCCGTGGGAACGCTGAGCTGGTCGAGTAGACTCTTTTGGCTAAAACGGTCGGCTAAACGGCTAAATACCGGACCATTAACAAAATGGGGGTGTGAGCTGAGTTGTAAACTCAGGGCGGACTCTGGCCACTGTTCGCGCTCGGCGGTAATAATGTCGTGGGGCGCGAGTGGCAGAATGTCATCCGTAGGTGTCATGATATCGACGGCGTTAACTTCAATCGCTAATGGCTCACCAGCGTGGGTCAACATGGCGCCCAGCTGACCATTACCTAATACCCAAACCTTAGGTTTAGTGTTTGTCTGGGTCATTAGACTTCCCTCGGGTCTGGATTGTCCAGTACCGCACGGGTCTGTTCTTCTCTGAAAGCGTCAACACGAGCCGCTAATTCTGCATCGTTATTCGCAAGGATTTGGCAGGCCAATAATCCCGCATTGAATGCGCCCGCTGTACCTATGGCTAAGGTGCCGACTGCGATGCCTTTTGGCATTTGAACGATGGACAATAAGCTATCCATGCCGGATAGGGCTTTACTTTGGACTGGTACACCTAATACGGGTAAGCGAGTTTTAGAGGCAATCATACCGGGTAAGTGCGCTGCACCACCGGCGCCACCAATGATGATTTTAAAACCACGTTCGGCGGCAGAGGCTGCAAACTCCATGAGTTTATCTGGCGTTCTATGGGCGGAAACCACTTCAACATGATAAGGCACTTGCAGTTTATCCATTATCTCAGCGGCAGCTTCCATCGTGGGCCAATCACTTTTAGAACCCATAACAACAGCAACAAGGGCTTGCATGATAACTCCTTAACTCACTAATTTTAATTATATTTTGACCTTGTTTCAGGTCTAGGTACAGTTGATGCTTGTCTCGCCGTCATCGGTAGCTAGCATCATGGCGCTGAATAATACCATGATCCTAGCGATTTCTGCCCGTTTTTGCGTGTGAAAAAACGTCTTTCGCGGCGATGAATAGGTGAGGTGATGGAGCAATAAAAAAGACCAACACTGAGGTTGGCCTTTGAGATAAGTCAGCAACATTAAGCCCTGAGATCGTGCTACTGGTTTACTGTGTCTGCTTATCCGCAGTGATTTCAGTTTGCTGAGTGATAACTGGCGCTTCTGTCATTGCCTCACGTAGGGTCGAGTAAAACTTCAATACACCTTCAATTGGCTGGATCTTCGCTCTCGCCAGCGTTCGGATGGGCTGGAACTGCAGATCGGCGATAATGAGCTTAGTTTTATTCGCTTTGCATTTTTCAATCAGTTTCGTCAGTGCGGCTAATCCTCCCGCATCCAGAATAGATACTCCATCGAGATAAAGCACTATCACTTGTTTATCTTCGGTGAGACTCGCGATTTCGGAGAAAATGCGGTCAGCAGCAGCGAAGAATAGCGGCCCGTTAATTTTGAGGACAGCCCAATCGGCAGGTAGCTCTTGATCCACATAACGCTTGTTGGTGCTGATATCGTAAAGCTTTGTCATCTCGGCAATTTCTTTCATAAACAGCAAGGCAGCAAGGATAATTCCCACACTGATGGCGATCACCATGTCGAAAATAACCGTTAATGAAAAGCAACTGACAAAAACCATGATATCGCTGGTGGGCGCAGTTTTAATTAAATGCAGCGCTTTGTGGGCTTCACTCATGTTCCAAGCCACAACAAGTAGCAGGGCTGCCATGGCTGACATGGGCAAATAAGCTAATACGCCCGCTAAGGCGACTAAACCAATTAAGACTACTATGGCGTGGATCATGGCCGCTATCGGGCTCTGAGCGCCCGCTTTGACGTTTGCTGCGCTACGGGCAATTGCTGCAGTGGCCGGAATACCACCAAAAAACGGCGTGATGATATTACCTATACCTTGCCCTAGTAATTCACTGTTGGCACTGTGACGTTTACCTGTCATGCCATCGAGTACCACTGCACAAAGTAGTGATTCAATTGCGCCTAACATGGCAATGGCAAAGGCGGCAGGTAATAAGGCTTGAAAGGTCGCGAGATTAAACTGAAAGGCTTGGCCATTCGCGCCAGCTTGCAGCCAAGGCCATTCGAAACTGGGTAATACGGCAGGAATTCCCATGCCTGTGGTGCCATCACTCAGTTGATAGTGAAAACGGGTTCCTATGGTTTCTATATCTGCACCCATGGCATTGAGAACCAAGGCGAACATAGTGCCGAGTATGATTGCCGGAAGGTGTGCTGGCACGGGTGTTTTGAGTTTTGGCCAAAGTAGCATAGTCGCTAAGGTCGCGGATGCTACCAGTAGGCTAGGTAAATGCACCGAGGGTAGCGCTTGAGCTAATGTCATCAACTTAGCCAGATATTGCTCTGGCATCTGGGCTATCTCGAGTCCGAAAAAATCTTTGAGCTGCAAGGTAGCGATGACGACACCTATCCCCGCGGTAAAGCCTAAGGTGACGGATTCAGGGATATACAAAATTAATCGGCCAAGTCGCAGCATTGCCATGCCGACGAGTATCATTCCGGACATCACAGTCGCGATTAATAATCCTGCTAAACCAAACTGTTGGGCTATCGGATAGAGCAATACTACGAATGCCGCTGTCGGGCCTGACACGCTATAACGTGAGCCGCCAGATATGGCGATAATAAAACCGCCGACAATCGCAGTGTATAAACCGTATTGAGGTGCAACTCCACTGGCAATGGCTAATGCCATTGCTAACGGAATGGCAATAATGCCGACAGTGAGACCTGCAAGAAGATCTTGCCCAAAACGTTTAAACGAATACTTATCCTTCACGCAAGCTTCTGTGAGTGCGTGGGCGATTCTTAGGGAAAACAAATGAGCTGAGTGTGACACGAGTGGGTCCCATAGCGAGGCGAGTAACAAGCTTCTATTTTAGTGACCTGATACAAGGCGCAGTGTGAGCTTGATTGC
The DNA here is from genome assembly GCF_025653365.1 of Shewanella sp. SW32. NCBI lineage: Bacteria > Pseudomonadati > Pseudomonadota > Gammaproteobacteria > Alteromonadales > Shewanellaceae > Shewanella > Shewanella sp. SW32. The sequence goes on from NZ_JAKKSJ010000039.1 coordinate 18,887, forward strand.
AAAAACGATTGAAAATACTTTGTTTTGTATAAATAGTGTGCTTGGAGGCTGTTTGATTCTCATTTAAGAGTGGTTTGTAAAATATTTTGATACTTTAACCCTTTTAGTCATTTGCGCCGTTTACAGCCTTAGGTCAACATCAAAGGCATTCAACATGAAAACAATATACTCCCAGAAAACCATTGCACATTCCTTATTATCTTGGGGAAGCGTCAGCATATCGGCGAGCAATAGCGCAGCTTTATTCTTAGTCATGCTGAGTTTAACGGCCTGTGGCGGTAAAGGCTCTGAGGCTCAACAACGACAAGCGGAGCTGCAAGCCGAGCAGAGTCATAAAGAAGTGTCACTGCGCCGTGCTGAAATGCGTGATGCTGCTAAGATGGCCAGAGTCGCGGCACCGATGCAAATGTCTACCCATGGTGCAGTGATGGGAATGAACATAGCTCCAATGCCGTCAGACTATGCTGCGATTCCGTTAGCACAAAATAAATTCGAGCCGCTGGTGCAAAATGGCATCATGGTGGCAGGAGAAATCCCAGTATCGACGTTTTCCATCGATGTCGATACTGGCAGTTATGCCACCTTAAGGCGGATGCTGAGGGAAGGGCGCTTGCCCGAGAAAGGTACAGTCAGAGTCGAGGAAATGCTCAATTATTTTTCCTACGATTATCCCTTACCTGCTAAAAATGCCGCGCCGTTTAGCGTTACGACAGAGCTTGCTCCATCCCCTTATAACGATGACATGATGCTGTTACGGATTGGTCTTAAAGGGTATGACTTACCTAAATCTCAGTTAGGCGCCAGTAACTTAGTCTTTTTGCTCGATGTGTCAGGTTCTATGGCATCTGCCGATAAATTGCCTTTACTGCAAACAGCGTTAAAGCTGCTAACAGCGCAGTTAAGCGCGCAGGATAAAGTTTCTATTGTGGTTTATGCTGGAGCGTCCGGTATCGTCCTCGATGGCGCGTCGGGGAATGACACTCAAACTTTAACCTATGCGTTAGAGCAATTGAGCGCAGGTGGTTCAACCAATGGTGGGCAAGGAATCACACAAGCCTATCAATTGGCGAAAAAGCATTTTATCCCCCATGGTATTAATCGAGTCATCCTCGCGACTGATGGTGATTTCAACGTTGGTATGACAGATTTTGATGATTTGATTGCCTTGATTGAGAAGGAAAAAGATCATGGTATTGGCCTGACAACCTTAGGGTTCGGTTTGGGGAATTACAACGATCAACTCATGGAGCAATTAGCGGATAAGGGCAATGGTAACTATGCCTATATCGATACCCTGAATGAAGCGCGAAAAGTGCTGGTGGACGAGTTAAGTTCAAGCTTGTTCACTATTGCTAAAGACGTCAAAGTGCAAGTGGAGTTTAATCCGGCCTTAGTGTCTGAGTATCGTCTAATCGGTTATGAGAATCGTGCTTTAGCACGGGAGGATTTCAACAACGATAAGGTGGATGCGGGCGAAATTGGCGCGGGTCATACAGTGACTGCCTTATATGAATTAAGATATGTTGAAGCAGGGCAGATGGCGAATGATAAACTCAGATATGGCATTGATGCTCAAACGGGGCAAGAAAAATACAGCCGTGAAGAAATCGCTTTCCTTAAACTGAGATATAAGCTGCCAGAGCAAACACAGAGTCAGTTACTGAGTTATCCCATCAGGTTAGACCAAAATGTTAAGCAGTTAGAACAAGCGAGTGATGATTTTAGATTTGCAGCAGCGGTTGCAGGATTAGGGCAATTACTGAATGGCAGCCATTATCTACATCAATTTGATTATACTAAGTTAAGCCAGTTAGCACGTTCTGCATTAGGGGACGATCCCTTTGGCTATCGCCATGAGTTTGTGCAATTAATGGAAACCGCCGCGGCCATAGAGCAATCTAATCATGTGCCGATTAAGAAGGTATTCGATGGTACGGATAAACCTTTTCCTCCCCAAGATAAGCTTCATGGCGAGCCAGTGAGAGACAAGAGCAATACGCGCAATGAGAGATTACAATAGTAAAAGTAAATTCGTGGGGCTAACCCCAATGATGAGGAATTTCCCGTGGCATTAGCAATAGCGCAATTATCAAACCATGAGCACTCAGATGAGCAATTGATGTTGTGCTATGCCAAGGGCGATTCAAAAGCATTTGAACAGTTATACCTGAAGCACAAAGGTGCACTCTATCGCTATTTTGTACGCCAGTTAGGTGATAAGCAGTTAGCTGAAGATTTGTATCAAGAAACCTGGGGGCGGGTGATCCGCGCTGCGGCTAACTATGAAGCCAATGCTAAGTTTACTACTTGGCTATATCGTATCGCTCATAACTTATTGATTGATCATGTTCGGGCGGTTAAGCCCGTGGATTTTGTCGCTACTGATGAAGATGATGTAGGACTCGATACTTTTGTGGCGGGTGAGCAAGATAAACCCGATGTGCAGTGGCAAGAAGCGCAAAAGAGCTTATTGCTAAAGACCTGTATCGCACTGTTACCCCAAGTTCAGAAAGAGGCATTTATCCTGAATATTGAAATGGGTTTTACGGCTGCCATCATTAGCGACATTGCGGGCGTGACCTTAGAAGCGACTAAAAGCCGTATTCGTTATGCTTACCAAAGCCTAAAAGATTGTGTCAGCGCGAAATGGCAGGAGGCGGGTCATGAGTAATTCTTCAAGTGCTGATGAGCGCGCATTACAACAGGAAGTGCTGGCTTGGTATCGCCAACAGGCCTTAGAGGTTCCACCGCAGCAACTCGATCAAGATATCTTGCAGCTGGCGCAAACTCACTTAGCTGAAATGCATCAAAGTAAAATAACCGCCGTTGAAGCGCCAAGTTCTGTCTGGCGACGCCATCCTTGGGCGTTATCGAGCGCGGCATCGTTAGTGCTTGTTGTTGGTCTGCTGGTGCTGAATCGACCTCAAGTCGAATATACACTTGTTCCAAGCCCTATGGTGATGAGTGCCCCCGCGCCACAAACGATGGCAAGAATGGCTGATACTGAAGCGATGCAATCTTTAAACATGCAAACAGAAGCTGTAGCTGAACATAAAAGACAGACGGAAATGCAGCAAGCTAAAGACGCATTGGGAGCAACTGAGCAGCAGGATGCAATTAGCCCCGCTATCGCTGCAAGGTCTATGAATGCACCAAGATTATCTGAGCCTGCTGAAATCAACCAAGTGTCATTGACTGAGTATTTACATCGGTTACAAGTCCTTATCGAAGCGAAGGAGACTGAGCAAGCATTTGTGCTTGAACAAAAACTGCTCAAGGATTACCCGTATCTTGCAGTTAAGGATGTCGATGAAGCACAGTTAATCGAATCGCAGCAAGTATTAAGAGTTGAGTTTAAAAAGCTACAACAGCAATTACATCAGCTTGCCAAATAACTATGTGGTTGTGGTATTTACGAATAAAAAAGTGATTAGAAATCGCAAAGTGGTGAGATAAACAGCTAAATTTCCCTGAAATATGCCGAGACGTGCTAATGTTTGTGGTCTGTTTACTGTTTGGTATGTGATTTACTTGATCAACGTCATAAAGTGAACAGGTTTTAGCCTGTTATATTGGTGTTAGTTCACGACTTGGCTAGTATCAATAGTCAGACCCATATTCAGGAGGCATTATGCTTAAAAGACTCATGCATGATCATAAACATATAGCTGTATTGCTAAATGTTTTAAAAAACAAGCAGATGAAACTATCCGAAGGTGAGTCAATCAACTTCAGCGTCGTGCGCGATATTGTTGAATATATGCAAGGATATGCTGAACGTTGCCATCATCCCATTGAAGACATTATTTATGCCTACTACCTAGCCCATAAAACGAACGATACTATCGATAAATTGAGTGCCGAACATGAGTCGGTGATTCAATCCTCGGCCACCTTGATGGCGACTTTAAACTTGATCCTCAGTGATATTGTGGTTGCCCGCGAGAAACTGATTGTTGATTTTGCAGAGTATGTCGCATTGCAAGAGCGACATATGCAGATGGAGGAACGGGAAATATTTCCTTTGTTAGCCAAAAGTTTAACTGAGCAAGATTGGCAAGTTATTGAGTTAGAGTGTCAGAAATCGCTGATCGATGATCCTTTGTTTCTTGACCGAGAGCAGAAAGAATTTGAAGATTTACGGGTTTATCTCACAGCGTCTGACTAATACTCTTTAGTTTATTGGGCCCATGTTGTCGGCTTAAGCTGGTGTTTTTATACGGCTGAGGAGCACATTTTTGATTCTGGTGGCGATGTCTCGTGAGCCAAAGTTGGTTGGAATTTGTAAAGTATTATCGGAGTCGATGATGTTCGGTGCCATCGTAAGCTACTGTTGTTGATTTATTTTTTAAAATTCCTGCCCGTAAGACTATATCCCGCTTATATTCTGTTTGCTCCAATAGTTGTAAATAAAAAAAGCGCCGAAGGGCGCTTTTCTATTCATGTTTGAAATGATAACTAGCTCATATAAACATGTAATTACAACTGGATAGCATCAATATCGTAGTTAAAGTTATTATCGATTTCTTGGAGTTCTTTGAGCAAACGATGCTTATCTTTTAACGCTTCGATCTCACGCCATTTACGCTTTTTATTGGAGCCTCGCGAACGATCGGGTCTTTCAACGACTTCATCTAGCGCACAACCATAATCTAAACGATCCATGGCAACCTCCTGTTGTTGTATGTTTTGTCAGCGATTAAATAACATATTTTTAAAACAGGGTGCAAGAATTATGTTTCATTTGTGTTAAGTTGAAATGAACTTTGAGTGACATGTCATTGATGTTATATGCAGAAGTAGAGCGGAGTTAAGTAGGAAAATTTAATAAAAAGAACGGGGTAGAATTAAAAAGCCAGCAATTGCTGGCTTTTTGTTCGATTAGATTTTGCCTTGTCGATAAAGGTTAATCAATGCGTTGCTTGAGGCATCTAAAGCATCGGAATCTTGCTCTGCGCCAATGCGTGCTAACACATCGTTACCGAGATTCTTACCGAGTTCTACACCCCATTGATCGAAGGAGTTGATATCCCAAATAGCACCTTGAACGAATGTTCTATGTTCATACAAGGCAATTAAAGCGCCTAGGGTACTTGGTGTGAGCTTATCCATAAGTAAGGTATTGCTCGGCTTGTTACCAGGCATGACTTTATGTTGAGCGATCAGCTGCTTCTCTGTGGCGGATAATGCGCTATTAGCAAGTTCGGCTAAAGCTTCATCAAAAGTACGACCTTGCATTAAGGCCTGGGTTTGACCGAAGCAGTTTGACGCTAATTGGTCATGGTGCTCACCGATAGGATTATGGCTTTGCAGCGGCATAATGAAATCGGCAGGGATCAGTGCGGTACCTTGATGTAATAGCTGGTGGTAGGCATGTTGGCCATTAGTGCCTTCGCCCCCCCAAATGACGGGACCTGTGCTGTAGTCAACATCAGTACCATTTAAGGTGACTGACTTACCGTTACTTTCCATGTCGAGCTGCTGGAAGTAAGCGGGTAGGCCTCGCAGATAATGATCGTAGGTTAATACTACATGGGACTGAGCATTAAAGAAGTTTCCGTACCATAGAGAGAGTAATCCCATGATAACTGGCATATTCTCAGTCAGTGGCGCTGTAGCAAAGTGCTCATCCATTTGATGCGCACCCGTGAGTAGAGCTCTGAAGTTATCCATACCGATCAAAAGTGCAATCGGCAAGCCAATCGCTGACCAGAGAGAGTAACGGCCACCAACCCAATCCCACATAGGGAAAATATTGTTTGCATCAATACCAAAATCTGTCGCTTTTGCCACGTTTGAAGTGACTGCGACAAAGTGTTTTGCCACATCAGACTGCAAACCGCCTTTCGCTAGGAACCAGTCTCTTGCGGTGAGGGTATTAGTTAAGGTTTCCTGTGTCCCGAAAGATTTGGATGACATGATGAACAAGGTCGTTTCAGGATCCAGTAACTTCAGCTTCTCACTAATAGAAGTCCCGTCGACGTTTGCCACAAAGTGACAATTTAATTCGGGGTTCCAATAAGGGCGCAACGCTTGAGAGACGATTTTGGGGCCTAGGAAAGAGCCGCCAATACCAATACTTACAATATCGGTTATCGCTTTACCTGTGTAACCTTTCCATTGACCTGACGTCACTGAGTTCACAAACCCTTGCATCTTATCTAGAGTTTGTTGAACTTCAGGAACTATGTCTTGACCCTCAGCAATAATCGATTGTTCTGCAGTACTGCGAAGCGCTGTGTGCAGTACGGCGCGCTTCTCTGTGGTGTTAATGATTTCACCTGCAAACATCGCTTTGATTTTTGCTTCAAGTTGGCTATTGCTTGCCAACGCAAATAACAGATCCAGCGTTTCCGCTGTTGCTCTGTTTTTAGAGTAATCCAGTAATAAACCACAGGCTGATAGCGACATTTTATTGAAACGTGCCGCGTCAGTTGCAAACAATTCCCGCATATGCGGAACATTTTTACTGTGTGCTGATAAAGCTTGCCATGTTGAGCTTTGGGTCAAGAGTGTCATTTCACCGTCTCCAGAGTGCTTAGTTCGCGAGCTTAGCCGTGAGCATGACTTCGAGCTTACCTTGGTCTATCGCAAAGTTTCGAATGCCTTCGGCAAGCTTATCAACCGCCATTGGATCTTGGTTAAAGTCCCAACGGAATTGTGCTTCAGTCAATGGGGGTTCTGCAGCGACAGTGGTCGTTGCTGCAACCAGTTTAGGTGTGATGTCAACTTGCGAATTAGCCAGTTCTTCTAATAGAGAAGGGCCAATGGTCAGACGATCGCAACCTGCTAGCTCAATAATTTCACCGATATTACGGAAACTTGCACCCATAACAACAGTGCCAAAACCGTGTTGTTTGTAGTAATTATAAATTTCAGTCACTGAAATGACACCAGGGTCATTTACGGCATTGTAATTTTTACCCGTATCTTTTTTGTACCAATCAAGTATGCGGCCTACAAAAGGAGAAATGAGATAAGCACCCGCTTCGGCACACGCACGCGCTTGAGCAAAGCTAAATAGTAGGGTTAAGTTGCAGTTGATGCCTTCTTGCTCTAGTTCTTTAGCGGCACAAATGCCTTCCCAAGTTGAAGCGAGTTTGATCAGAATGCGTGATTTATCTACACCCGCTTCTTTATATAGGCGAACCAATTTATGGGCTTTAGCGATTGATTTTTCTTTATCGAATGATAAACGGGCATCAACTTCAGTTGAAATACGGCCAGGAACGAGTTTCAGTATTTCTACGCCGATATTGACCGCGAGTTTGTCGCTGGCATCATCAAGTTGCTGCACGAGATCGGTACTTTGTGATTTTGCCCAGTCGATAGCGTTATCTATAAGGGATTCATATTCAGGAATTTGAGCCGCTTTCAAGATGAGTGATGGATTAGTGGTCGCATCTTCAGGTTGGTAGCGTTTAATCGCTTCGATGTCGCCTGTGTCAGCGACGATAGTGGTATATAACTTGAGTTGCTCTAATGTATTGGCCATGAAAAACATCCTTCTCAGGTAGCAGTTTTAACTCGGAATTCACTGATGACTATTAGAAGCGATTTTGCCAACTTTTCCAACCTTGAATGTAAAAAAATTACAAAAATGACAATTTTATGTCTATTAAGGTATGGCTCGAGCTACGGGCTATCATCTTGGCTGCAGTAGAGGGCGTCGCTTGTCCTAGTGTATACCCCACAAAAACAAAAAGTCGCTGCAAGCAGCGACTTTTTTACTTCAGTAAGTACTATTACTTCAGAACAGGTTGTTTTGTTGTGGTAGTCACGATAGCTTCGATGCGACGGTTCGCAGCGTGAGCTTCTTTTGAATCACCAGCAACCAATGGCTGAGTAACACCGTAACCGTTAGAAGTTACGCGGCTTCCGCTGATACCATATTTCTCTACAAGAATCTTGGCAACGGCGTCAGCACGTTTGTCAGACAATTCCATGTTGTATTCTGGTTTACCTACATTTGAGGCGTGACCTGCGATTTCAACAGTGAAAGCTGGGTTTTTGTTCAAATAGTTAGCTAATCTTTCGATGTCTTTGTAGTAAACATTTTTAACTACAGCAGAATCGTTAGCAAACTGGATTGAACCTACGTCTTCTTTGTTCTTCACGTTTTCATAGATAGTACAGCCAACAGAGTCAACTTTGTGAGTTGCTGGTGTTGCTGGACATTGATCTTTGTCGTCGTAAACGCCATCGTTGTCAGAATCAACCGGTGCTGCTGCAACGACTGCTGCGGCAACTGGAGCTGCTGCAACTGGAGTTCCGAAACGGTAGCTCAGTTCTAGACCCCAGTAGTTGCTATCAGCTTCAACAATATTGTAATCATCATTTAAGTTTTCATAACGACGATATTTAGCTTGTAATTTTAAGTTGTCAGTGAAGTTATAACCAACACCAGCACCTAAATATGGAGCAAAATCATTTGTACTGTATTTGCTCGACGTTACACCATTGTTTTGGCTGTTTTCGAGTGAATAGTACATTGCACCAGCTTCAGCTGATAGGCTCCAGCGGTTAGCTAGTGGCCAAATACCAACTAGACCAAGTGTAGAACCTTTTACGCTTGCATCATTGCTGATACCCGCTGCGTTCCAATCTGCATTACCTAAATCACGGAAGCCGATTTCAGCACCGAAGTAATCGTTGAACATGTAGCCTGCGAAAACATCCCAAGCGTATGGACTGTCTTCACCGTTCTGAGTGGCAACGTGCTCATAGTTATTAACGCCTAAACCGGCACCAACATACCAAGGTGTAAGTTCCTGAGATGCGCTGGCTGCGAGTGGAAGCAGAGATGTCAGTAATACTACTTTTAATGTGTTCTTCATCATTTTATTTACGTCCATTGATTATGATTCTCCACCAATATGCTTTGCTGGTTTTGTGCAAAACATTGCTAGCACTTAGTGTGGGGATCCTTTGATATTTTAGCCAGCGGTTAATTATCACTTGGTTTGTTAACTTTTTCCAGTATTAAGATCAACCTTTTAAAGGTTGTCATTCTGTAACTGGTATTTTTAATGCAAAAAAGGCACTCCGAAGAATGCCTTTAAATTACAATCTAATGTTAATTAGATGTTTCTATTAGCGTGTCCATACCCAATTTTCGATTTCCACTGGGTCTACACCATTCGCTTTAATATAGTTGCGGTGGTCAACTAATCTTTGCAGCATATCAGTGGTAATAGAGACGTGCATAGTTTCATCAATAACACCCTGTTGGAACAGCTTGTAAGCCATATCAATTACAAGGTGATAGCGTGATGTACCGTTACGAACACCCATATCAAATGGCGTTGTTGTTGAACCTTCTTCTTCGTAGCCTTTAATTCTGAAGCGACGGCTGCCTTTGTAATCAAAAATTAACTTTTTGATTGTATTTGGGTAACCATGGTAGTTGAATACCACGCCTTTATCTTGAGTAAATATTTCGTCCATTAACCAAGGTTTTTCTTTAAATTTACGGCTACCTAAGCCATCACTGCTTAATTCAGTGACACTAACGAAGCGGATTTTCACTCTTGGAAGGAGTTCTCTGATTAATACTAGAGAAGCCATACATTCTTGAGTGACATAATCACCACAACCTGCCAGCACAATATCGGGATTCTCATCTGAGGCAAAATCCCACACCATTACGCCGTCTTTTGTTTGTTTACGCGCTTCTTCCAAGCTTAGCCATTGTGGTAACTCTTTTTTACCTGCAACCAGAATATTGAGTTTGTCACGGTCTGCGAAGGCTCGCTCTGTATAAACTAATGTGCTGTTGGCATCTGCGGGTAAGTAAGCCGAGATTATTTTTGGATGTTTCTCCAGCATAGCCCCAAGGAAAGATGGGTTTTGATGTGAATAGCCATTATGATCTTGGCGCTCAAGTAATGAAGATAATACGACATTACAGGCTGGCAGTGGCTTACGGAAATGTACACCTTGGCTGGCGTAGACATATTTACAGTACTGATCGGCCATCGATGAGATAACTTGTGAGAATGCTTCGTAGGTGGGTAGCATGCCGTGGCGGCCTGTTACTGTGTAACCATGTAGCATGCCAAAAAGTAAGTTTTCAGAAAGCAGTTCAATGACTCGACCTTCACGGGACATATCTTCATCCCAACTCTCAATTGGCCACTGCCATGCACGATCGGTTTCTTCAAATACTGCTTGTAATTGATTTGAATAGGTTTCGTCAGGACTAAAAATACGTAGATTACGTTGGTCGCGGTTTAACTTGAATGCATCGCGCATCCATTCGCCCATTTTTAACATTGAATAGCCACGTTGACCACGTGGTACTTCTGGGCCATAGCTGAGTTTTTCAAGATCTGGATTGGTTAATGCTCTAACAACTTCTCCGCCATAGGTTAAATGTTGACGGCCACAGGCAAGTTGTTTAGGTGGGATTAATGAACAAATGTCGGCATCAAAAATCAGTTCGCCTTTTTCATTCATTTGGTAGAGTTCTTGGAAGTCGTAACTGGCAAGCCAATTATCCAGCGCATCTAAATGACCCTTATCAGTGGCACATTTATTGACGATTACTTGATGCGATTCGCAGTTACCTTCTAATTTCTTACCTTTATATTCACTGACACCAGTCCAACCTTTGGCTGTACGCATTAAAATGACTGGCCATTTTGGTTTAACTACATCTTCGCCACTGCGTGCTCGACGTTGAATGTCATTGATCATGGTATAAGCGGTATCCATGGCATTTGTCATCTGCACATAGATATCTTCTTCTAATTCGTTATCAACTATGATGGGGAAATAGCCAAGACCACGGAATTCAAGATCCAGTTCTTCATGGCTCATACGTCCCATGCGGGTAGGACCGGAAATCTTATAGCCGTTAATATGCACAATTGGCAATACTGCACCGCTGGTCGCTGGTGAAACTAAGCGGTTTGCATACCAAGATGCGGCTAATGGTCCCGTTTCTGCTTCGCCGTCACCAATTAAGACGGTTGCGATCAGATCTGGATTATCTAATACTGCCCCCCAGCCTACTGAGAGTGAGTAGCCTAATTCGCCACCTTCAAGAATTTGTCCTGGTGCTTCAGGGTTTGCATGTGAAGGATAACCATAAGCGGCAGAAAACTTCTTACAAATATCTTCGATGCCAGTTTCATTGTAGGGAATAGTTTCTGGATAGAAATGACTTAAAGAGCCTTCAATGAATAAGTTTGCTTGTACAGCGGGAAAACCATGGCCTGGACCGACTAAATAGATAAAAGAGCGGTTATGCTTCACTATCAAGCGGTTAATGTTGGCATAGACAAAGTTAATACCTGGGCAGGTACCCCAATGGCCAAGTAAACGTGGCTTGATATCAGTATGGGCAAGTGGACGTTTATGTAAGACGTTTTGTTTGAGGTAAATTTGCGAGGTCGCAAGAAAGTTTGTCGCTCTGACATACTTTTTCAGAGCATTGATTTCATGTATTTGTGTCATGTTAAGCCTCACTAAAACAAACAAGAGATGATTGAAGTTTCTATGGGGTTACTATATTTGTAGTTTTATTACAAAAATGTGCCCTACATCCAAATTTTAAAAGTTGTTTTTGCTGTTAAAAATAATAGCGCAACTTAGGCCTTTTGTTAATCTAGCTTTAACAGTAGCTTAGCTAGTGTTGTAAGACGTGATGTCAATGACGTTTAACTGTGCAAACGCGAGCTTGATCACATGAGCAATTTCGAATACTGTGCTATTTTGCTGCGTTGAATTCGGTAGCCGTGATGTTGTAAATTCACGGAAGGATAATTTGAAAAAATAAATCTACCGAAATTCTTACCTTTAACTTGGAAGGATTCATTCACCACAGATGTTGTACCTTTAATTACAATTAGAGGAGCATTTGCTACGGGAAGAAGTAAAATAATATGTTAGAAACCATAGTTAATTTTTTGAATGCGCTACTTTGGGGTAAGTTGTTAGTATATGGACTAGTAGGAGCTGGTCTCTATTTCACCATTAGACTTGCCTTTATTCAGTTAACCCACTTTAAACATTCCATCAAAGTTATGACCATGAGTCGGCAAGGTTGCGATAGCGGTCTTTCTTCATTTCAAGTCTTTTGTACGAGTATGGCAGCCCGTGTCGGTGCTGGTAATATGGCCGGTGTCGCTGTTGCTATTGGTGCTGCGGGTCCAGGTGCAGTATTTTGGATGTGGCTTATCGCTATTTTAGGTATGGCGACTGCTATGGTTGAATCAACCTTAGCGCAGGTTTATAAAGTCCGAGATCATAATGGCCAGTTCCGCGGTGGTCCTTCCTACTACATGGAAAAAGGATTGGGTCAGAAATGGATGGGCATTTTATTTGCTGTCTTTTTGATCATTGCTTTTGGTTTAGTATTCAATGCAGTACAAGCTAACACTATTACCGGTGCCATGGAGCGAGTATTTGGTTTTAATCCAACCTATGTAGGGATTGGGCTAGTTATTGCCAGTGGATTTGTGATTGTCGGTGGTCTACGTAAAGTCGCGCGAGTATCTGAATTTCTTGTCCCCATTATGGCCTTAGCCTACATTCTTGTAGCCTTCATTATCGTTATTTTCAACCTAGAACAATTACCTGCGATTATTAGCTTAATTGTGAAAAGTGCTTTTGGTTGGCAAGAGGCTGCCGCTGGCGGCGTGGCTTATACTGTCGCGCAGGCAATGCAAGCGGGTATTGCTCGTGGACTTTTCTCGAATGAAGCGGGTATGGGCAGTGCGGCGAATGTCGCGGCAAGTGCATCGCCTAACCCTAATCATCCAGCATCCCAAGGTTTTGTGCAGATGATGGGCGTGTTTGCGGATACTATCGTTATCTGTACTGCAACGGCTGCGATAATCCTGCTATCAGGGGATATTGGCTCGAGTGATGATGGGATTCGATTAACCATTAATGCCATGTCTGCACATGTTGGCGACTGGGGTGGCGCATTTATTGCGGTGGCTATTTTCTTATTCTGCTTTACATCCATCATAGCCAATTACTCATACGCTGAAACAAATGTGATGTATTTAATGGGAAATAGTACCAAAGCACTGCCCTTATTCCGTTTGTGTGTGCTTGGCATGGTCATGTTTGGTGCCGTCGCTAAGATAAGTTTAGTGTGGAACTTGGCTGACGTTTCGATGGGGTTGATGGCGACGGTAAACATTGTTGCTCTATTACTATTATCGGGTCTGGCAATTCGCGTTATTAATGATTATCGCGAACAGATCAACGCGGGTAAGACTCCAGAATTCGATCGTAGTAAATTTCCTGAGTTGATGGATCAGCTTGATGATGATATTTGGCAAGATACCAGTCTTGTGCCGGCTAAAAAGCTTTAATTAGCCTAGCGCATCGACAATAGGCATTACTGATTGTTGTAATCGAAAAGACCACGCTGTTAAAGCGTGGTTTTTTTATGCTCGTTCAGTATCATAGGCATATATTTTTGTTTCTGTTGGGAGTTTTTGATGTTGATATTGGTTTCGCCGGCGAAGACCTTAGATTTTGAACAGCCGCCACTGACGCAGGTGTATTCACAACCTGATTTTTTAACTTATAGTCAGGAGTTGATCCAAGTGTGTCGGCAATTGCCCCCTACAGACATCGCCACTTTAATGAAAGTGAGTGATAAAATTGCGGGTTTAAATGCGGCACGTTTTGGGGAGTGGCGGCCAGATTTTAGTTTAGATAATGCAAAACAGGCCATTTTTGCTTTTAGAGGCGATGTGTATACTGGCTTTGATGCTGATACATTGTCTGAAGATGAAATTGCTCGAACTCAGTCACAACTACGTATTTTATCTGGACTTTACGGTTTGCTCAGACCGCTGGATTTAATTATGCCTTATCGTTTAGAAATGGGCACGGCACTTTCTAATCCTAAAGGTAAAAACCTATATGAGTTTTGGGGAGAGACGTTAACTCAAGCGGTAAATGAAACGCTTGCTGAAACGAGTAGTGATATTATTGTCAATCTTGCATCTAATGAATATTTTAAAGCAATAAAGCCTAAAAAACTTCAAGGGCAATTAATTTCACCCATATTTAAAGATTGTAAAAATGGCCAATATAAAGTGATCAGTTTTTTTGCTAAGCGTGCTAGAGGCATGATGGCGAGATATCTCATTACGCATCAAATTAACACTTTAGATGAATTAAAAGCATTTAATGTTGCTGGTTATTATTATAGTGAAGAGCAGAGTTCCCTAACAAATCCAACGTTTTTACGTGAAGAGCAATAGCGAAATATCGATAAGATGTTAATTGATAGAGAACAGCTAATGCTGTTCTCTATATCATTGATGGCCTATTTTTCAGATTGGGTGACTAAAGGCGTTAATGTCACCGTTGAATTTGCCATGATATAAGCAAATTGTGCGTAGGCGGCGACGTTTTGAGCCAATGCGGCAGGGTCGATTTTATCTAAAGTATCATTCGGTGTGTGATGGTAATCGAAATAATCGTGGCCATCTTGCCTCAGAGATGCAACTGGAACACCTAATGCGGGGAGCATAGATACGTCTGGCCCACCAGAAGCTTGGTTATTGCCCAGTGCAACGCCATTGAATGACATAGGGCTGAGCGCCTGCTGTACTTCGGTGAATATGTTCTCATTCACTTTAGTATCGATTTGATAAATTCTACCGGCCCCAAAATCAGACTCTGCAGCTATGTAGTGCAGCGGTAATTCAGCTTTATGAGCCTCTGCATACGCTTTACCACCAACGAGCCCAACTTCTTCAGCGGCATATAGCACGACTCTAACAGTGCGAGCGGGTTTTATGGGGAGATCTTGAATATGCTTGGCTGCAGCCGTCACAATGGCGACACCAGCGCCATCATCAATCGCGCCAGTACCCTCATCCCAGGAATCTAAATGAGCACCAATGAGCACTATTTCATTGGGCTTACTACTGCCCGTTACTTCGGCAATGACATTGTAGGAAGTATTAAAACCTAAGTTTTTTGGCGACATATGCAATTCGAGCAGGGCATTAGGATCGCGTTTTAGCAATGCACCAACCAAATCTGCATCGGGATTTGACATGGCAGCCGCGGGGATCTTAGGCACGCCATCTTGGTAGCGCATGATGCCAGTATGGGCCATGCGGTCATGATCTGTGCCAATAGAGCGGATCACGATAGCAACTGCGCCTTTTTGTGCTGCAGCGACTGCCCCTTTCGAGCGGCCACCAACGCTTTTACCATAACCTTCACCAGTGATATGGCGCTCTGTTTTTTGGTCAATAAAAACAATCTTACCTTGCACCTCTTCAGGCTTGGCTTGTTGTAATGCCTCTAGGCTATCAAAGCGCGCGATTTTAGCTTGTATACCTCCAGCAGGAGTCGCAATACTGCCACCAAGCGCAGTAATGACCAACGGCTGTTCTACAGGGACGGTGATTTTGGCTTTGGCTTCACCGCGCTCCCAAATTGGCACTTGTACGGCTTCTTTATAAACACGGTCAAAACCAAGGCTGGTCAGTTTATTTATCGCCCAGTTAACGGCGAGGATATCTTTTGGGCTTCCAGCAAGTCTTGGACCCACTTCAACCGTGAGTGACTCGACTAAGTCATAGCTTAATTGCGAAGATAATGCTGCCTGTTGTAATTGAATGACTTCACTAGGGGCAGTTTCTACTTGAGTTTGGCACGCACTTAAACTCCCGATTAAAAGACTCGAGAGAAGTGTAGTTTGATAGGGCTTCATTAGATTTCCTTTATTTTTATTAAGCATGTCCCATTTTTAAAAACAATCTAGCAAAAAGTGTGCTTTATGTCCCGACTATATCCGTAAGGCGACGCTATATTAGCGCAGGGGTTAGTTTTAGGAGAGAAAGTGCGTAATGAATATTGAATTAATGCAGGAGCGAGCCGATCATGCCGTAGTGCTATTAAAGGCACTCGCGAACGAACGCCGTTTATTTATTCTTTGTTATTTATTGAATGAAGGAGAAATGTGCGTTGGCGAAATGAATAAAAAATTAGGCTTAAGTCAATCGGCACTATCACAACATCTTGCTTGGTTACGCAAAGATAATTTAGTAACCACACGCAAAGAAGCGCAAACGGTATTTTATTCACTCAAGAGTGATGAAGTACGGGAGATGATTCACTTATTGAACAACATTTATTGTCATTAATAGTGTTTTTCAGATATAAAAAAACCGGCAATTGCCGGTTTTTTTCATTTGCTATGTTATAGATTAAGCAGCGATTGCTTTGATCTTAGCGTTCAAACGTGCCTTTTGACGAGCGGCTTTATTCTTGTGAATAAGACCTTTAGTCGCCATACGGTCAACGATTGGTTGTGCAACAGCAAAAGCTTCTGTTGCTGTTTTGTGATCGCCTGCTTTAATTGCAGCGATTACTTTTTTAACGTATGTACGTAACATTGAGCGACGGCTGGCGTTATGCTGACGACGCTTTTCAGATTGAAGCGCGCGCTTCTTTGCAGACTTGCTATTAGCCAAGGTGCAACTCCTAAAAACTGGATTTGATACTTTTAAAGGCCGAGGAATATGCCTGCATTTAGTCACTTTGTCAATGACTATGATTGAATATTCATCATAAAGATAAATTAATCCAACCTGCCTTGGCTATCTTCGACCCAACTCGTGTAATATGTGGCGCAATTCTAGCAGCTATTACCGCAGTGTGACAGAGCCTGAATCGATTTTTTGAGATGTATCACCTAATCAATTCGATATGGGTCTGGGGGACGTTTGAGTAGAAAATTATTAAAATCTGGCCTGATTGTTAGTGCTATGACATTGATATCCCGAGTTTTAGGTCTAGTTAGGGATGTGGTTGTTGCTAATTTGATGGGCGCAGGGACAAGTGCTGATGTGTTTTTCTTTGCAAATAAAATTCCTAATTTTTTACGCCGTTTGTTTGCTGAAGGGGCTTTTGCACAGGCGTTTGTACCTGTTTTAACTGAGTACCAAGAGAAACATACCGCAGAAGAGACTCGTGATTTATTGAGTAAAGTTGCGGGCACATTAGGTTTACTAGTGACAATAGTGACCCTTTTGGGGGTGGTTGCATCACCTGTGTTGTCAGCTTTATTCGGTGGTGGTTGGTTCATCGCTTGGCTTAACAACGAGCCAGATGGTGCTAAATTTGAACTCGCTACCGTTGTGCTTAAAATTACTTTTCCTTATCTGTGGTTTATCACATTTACGGCATTAGCGGGCTCAATTTTAAATACCCGAGGCCGTTTTGCGGTATCGGCTTTTACACCCGTTTTTCTCAATGTGGCAATTATTGCGGCGGCTATTTTCTATGCGCCTACATCGACCCAGCCTGAGATTACCTTGGCTTGGGGCGTTTTTTGTGGTGGTTTGATTCAGTTCCTATTTCAAATTCCCTTTTTATTGCGTGAAAATGCGCTCGTCAAGCCTTCTTGGGGATGGCATCACCCGGGCGTGGTGAAAATCAGAACTTTGATGATCCCAGCATTGTTTGGCGTGTCTGTCTCACAGATTAACCTGCTATTTGATACATTTATCGCCAGTTTTTTGATGACGGGTTCAATAAGTTGGCTCTATTATGCCGACCGTTTACTCGAATTTCCCTTAGGATTGTTTGGGATCGCGATTGCTACTGTGATTTTACCTGCGCTGTCACGAAACCATGTGAATGACGAAGGTGCGGGCTTTGGCAAGACGATGGATTGGGGGATTAAAGCGATTCTACTGCTAGGTCTACCGGCTATGATGGGATTGATCGTGCTCGCAAAGCCTATGTTGATGGTATTATTTATGCGCGGTGCTTTTTCATTGCATGATGTTGAAATGGCTTCCTATAGTTTGATGGCTTATGGCAGTGGTTTGCTTAGCTTTATGCTGATTAAGGTGCTTGCTCCTGGCTATTACTCTCGTCAAGATACCAAAACACCTGTGCGTTATGGCATTATTGCCATGATCACAAACATGGGCTTTAACTTACTGTTTGCTATTCCTTTTGGGTATGTTGGACTGGCGATTGCGACTTCGATGTCAGCTTTGCTTAACGCCACATTACTATACAGAGGCTTGCATTTAGCTGGCGTTTATCGTGTTTCTAGGCCGACTATGGTGTTTTTTGCTAAAGCCGTGGTCTCTACAGCCTTGATGGTGGTAGTCTTGTATTACTTTTTGCCTTCACAACAAATTTGGTTAGATTGGCATTTGTTCGATCGTGCGAAAGCCTTGATAGGCTTAATTTTAGTTGGGGCAGTCAGTTATTTATTGTGTCTGCTTTTGCTCGGAATTCGTCCTTGGTCAATTAAACGGGGAGCTTGATTGCTGATTCTCATCGCTAGCTGTTATATAATCAGCCGATTTGCGCTTGGCAGTTGTCTAACGTTATGGAATTAATCCGCGGTATACATAACATTTTGTCATCCCACCACGGGTGTGTATTGACTATAGGTAATTTTGACGGCGTCCATCGTGGTCATGCACAAGTGATTGCGAATTTAGTGCAGAAGGCGAAGCAGTTATCGCTGCCATCGACATTAATGACGTTTGAGCCTCAGCCGCAAGAATTGTTTAGCGGCGACAACGCGCCGGCTCGTTTAAGTTTATTACGTGATAAAGTCATTTTACTCGATGAACTCGGGGTTGAGCGGTTAGTGTGTGTTAACTTTAATCGCACTTTTGCTAATCAACCTGCAGAGCATTTTATTGAAGAATTGTTGGTCCGCAAACTGGGTGTCAAATACCTCGTCGTCGGTGATGATTTTTGTTTTGGTCAAGGCCGTAAAGGCAATTTTGAAATGCTAGTGCAGGCGGGTATCCAATATGGATTTACTGTGGTCAGCACTCAAAGTTTTATGCTGGGCTCGCAAAGAGTGAGCTCGACTGCTGTGCGTGAACAATTGGCGAAGGGCAATCTTGAACAGGCTAGACGCCTATTAGGACACCCTTTTACCTTGAGTGGTCGTGTAGCGCATGGGCAAAAAATTGGCCGCACAATTGGTTTTCCCACCGCGAATATCGCCTTAAAGCGCAATGTTGTGCCGGTACGCGGTGTGTTTGCGGTTAAATGTTATTGGGATAACAGCGATATTTATGAGGGCGTCGCCAATATTGGGTTTCGCCCGACAGTGAACGGTCAAGTGTGTCAGCTTGAGGTGCATCTTTTTGATTTTGAAGGTGACATTTACGGCAAACATGTTGAAGTCGAGTTGGTAGCTAAACTCCGAGATGAGCAACCTTTTGACTCATTGGATGCGCTAAAAAAACAGATTTTAAATGATGCAAATGAAGCCAGAGCTTTATTTGGTAATGATGCAGGCTGAAATTTATCAGTTTAATTAACGGTATAGGATCAATGAGCGACTATAAATTTACTTTGAATTTGCCGGAAACAGAGTTTCCGATGCGTGGTAATTTGGCAAATCGCGAGCCAGAGATGTTAGAGCGCTGGACAAAAGACGGTTTGTATCAACAGATCCGTGATAGCCGAATTGGCCGTACTCCCTTCATTTTGCATGACGGCCCACCGTATGCGAATGGCAGTATTCATATTGGTCACTCAGTTAATAAAATCCTCAAGGACATTATTGTTAAGTCAAAAACTATGTCTGGTTTTGACGCACCTTATGTACCAGGTTGGGATTGCCATGGTTTGCCTATTGAGCTGAAAGTTGAGCAAAAAGTGGGTAAACCAGGTCAAAAAATCACTGCAGCAGAATTCCGTGAAGAATGCCGTAAATACGCTGCAGAGCAAGTTAACGGCCAACGTGAAGACTTTATCCGTTTAGGTGTGTTGGGTGATTGGCAAAATCCGTACTTAACAATGGATTTTTCGACGGAAGCTAATATCGTTCGTTCTTTATCGAAAGTGATTGAGAGTGGTCACTTGCATAAAGGCGTCAAACCTGTGCATTGGTGTACCGACTGTGGTTCAGCGTTAGCCGAAGCCGAAGTCGAATATGAAGATAAGACATCACCCGCAATCGATGTGGTGTTTGTCGCCGCTGACAGTAAAGCCGTTGCGGCTAAGTTTGGGGTAAGCGATTACTCACATCCTGTCTCTATGGTAATTTGGACGACCACGCCATGGACGCTACCAGCGAACCGCGCCTTGTCTTTGAGTCCTGAGCTGGATTACAGCTTAGTCGAATTCGAAAAAGACGGTGTGACGCAAGCGCTTATTTTAGCTGAAGTCTTGGTTGAATCTTGCCTGACTCGCTATAACATCGAAAGCCATACTGTGCTTGGTACAACCAAAGGCGCCGCGCTTGAGCTTGTCCGCTTTAATCACCCGTTCTTGGATTTTGATGTGCCTGCAATTTTAGGTGATCACGTCACTACTGATGCGGGTACCGGTATCGTTCATACTGCCCCTGGTCACGGTCAAGACGACTTTGTTGTTGGTCAAAAGTACGGCTTAGAAGTCGCAAACCCTGTTGGCGACAACGGTGTATACAAGCCTGATACTGAGTATTTTGCTGGGCAACATGTTTTTAAAGCTAACGATAACGTCGTAGCTTTGCTGAGAGAAAAAGGTGCCTTGCTGAATCACGTGGCTTACCGTCACAGCTACCCACATTGCTGGCGCCACAAAACACCAATTATATTCCGCGCGACACCGCAGTGGTTCATCTCTATGGATAACCACGGTCTACGTACGCAAGCATTGAAAGAAATCGAGCAGACTCAATGGATCCCTGATTGGGGCCAAAGTCGTATCGAAAAAATGGTTGAAAACCGCCCTGACTGGTGTATCTCACGCCAACGTACTTGGGGTGTGCCTATCACGCTGTTTGTGAACCGAGAAACCGAAGAGTTACACCCTGATAGCGTGTCGTTAATGGAACGCGTGGCGAATCGTATCGAACAGCAGGGTATTCAAGCTTGGTGGGACCTTGATGCCGCAGAATTGCTGGGTGATGAAGCGGAACAATACCGTAAAGTCACTGATACTTTGGACGTTTGGTATGACTCTGGCTCAACCTTCTCATCAGTGGTAGCCGCACGTCCTGAATTCCACGGACACGGTGTTGACTTGTATCTTGAAGGTAGCGATCAACATCGCGGTTGGTTTATGTCATCTTTGATGATTTCAACCGCAATGAATGGCAAAGCACCGTATAAGCAAGTGCTTACCCACGGTTTTACCGTCGATGGTAAAGGCCGTAAGATGTCAAAATCTATTGGTAACGTGATTGCACCACAAACGGTAACCAACAAATTAGGCGCCGACATTCTGCGTTTATGGGTTGCGGCAACCGATTACAGCGGTGAGATGACGGTTTCTGACGAAATCTTAAATCGCAGCGCCGATGCCTATCGTCGTATTCGTAACACTGCGCGTTTCTTATTAGCCAACTTAAACGGTTTCGAGCCCGCTAAGGATTTAGTGGCCGTTGAAGATATGGTGGCGTTAGATCGTTGGGTTGTTCGCCGTGCCGCTGCGCTACAACAGGAAATCATCGAAGCCTATGATCAATATAACTTCCATATAGTGACTCAAAAACTGATGCAGTTCTGCTCGGTTGAGTTAGGCAGTTTCTATCTGGACATCATTAAAGATCGCCAATATACGGCTAAGCAAGAAGGCCATGCACGCCGTAGTTGTCAATCGGCGCTGTATCTGATCTCTGAGGCCATGGTGCGTTGGATTGCGCCAATTCTAAGCTTCACTGCTGACGAAGTATGGCAATTACTGCCTGGCGAGCGTGATGCTTATGTCTTTACCCAAGAATGGTATCAAGGCTTGAAATCAGTCACCTTAGCGACTGATTTGAGCGATGACTATTGGCAGCAGTTGCTAACCGTGCGTAATGAAGTCAACAAAGTGATTGAACAAGCTCGCCGCGACAAACGTATCGGTGGCTCATTAGAAGCTGAAGTGACCTTGTTTGCGGATGCTACCTTGACTGAGCAATTAACCCATATCGGCGATGAGCTTAGATTTGTGTTATTGACCTCTGAAGCCAAAGTATTGCCTTTAGCCGATGCGACATTGGAAGCGGTTGAGACTGAGTTGGCATCACTGAAATTAGTGGTTGCTTCAAGCACTGCCGAGAAGTGTGAGCGTTGTTGGCACCACAGAGAAGAGGTTGGCACTATTGAGGCTCACCCAACACTTTGTACTCGCTGCGTAACCAATATTGAAGGTGACGGCGAAGTTCGTCAGTTTGCGTAAAGGATCTGTATGCCATTAACTTGGAAAGACAGTGGCTTACGTTGGTATTGGGTAGCTGTATTGGTGTTTTTAGCCGATCAGCTATCTAAGCAATGGGTCTTAGCCAATTTTGATTTGTATGAATCAGTGAAATTATTGCCTTTCTTTAATTTCACTTATGTACGTAACTATGGTGCAGCTTTTAGTTTTTTAAGTGAAGCTGGAGGTTGGCAGCGCTGGCTGTTTACGATTGTTGCGATTGGATTCAGTACGTTATTGACTGTGTGGTTGCGTAAGCAATCGTCTTCTTTGTGGAAACTGAATCTAGCTTACACCTTAGTGATTGGTGGTGCTTTAGGTAATTTAGTCGATCGATTGATGCATGGTTTCGTGGTTGATTTTATCGATTTTTTCTGGAATAAGAGCCATTATCCAGCATTCAATATTGCCGACGCTGCTATTTGTATCGGTGCAGTGCTGATTATTTGGGATGCATTTGTAAGCGATAAGTCTGAAGCTGATAGCGCTGAAGGGGTTAAAAAGTGACTGTGACACGTTCATTATTATGCCACATGAACATTGTGCTTGCTGATGGCTCAACTGCCGATAGCACTAAAGCTTCGGGTAAACCGGCTCGATTAAATGTGGGTGATGGTACTTTAAGTCCTGCATTTGAGGCGCAGCTGGTGACGCTTGCTGAAGGTGATAAGCACAGTTTCACGCTTGAAGCGATTGATGCCTTTGGCGAATCCAATCCTGATGCTATCCATTATCTAGATCGAAGCCGTTTTCCGGCTGACATGAGTTTAGAGGCTGGCGTGATTGTGAGTTTTGCTGGCCCTGGTGGTAGTGAGATCCCAGGTATTGTCCGTGATGTTGCGGGTGATTCCATCACAGTCGATCTTAATCATCCTCTGGCAGGACACAAGATCACTTTTGAACTGGACGTAGTAAAGGTATTTTAAGATGAAACTCGATCCTACTAGCCCAAGTTTAAATATTATGCTCGCTAACCCGCGCGGTTTTTGTGCGGGTGTTGATCGTGCTATCAGTATTGTTGAACGGGCGTTGGAATTATTTTCGCCGCCTATCTATGTTCGCCATGAAGTCGTGCATAACCGCTATGTCGTGCAGAATCTGAAGGATCGCGGTGCGGTTTTTGTCGAAGAGTTAGATCAAGTGCCGGATAACAACATTGTTATCTTCAGTGCCCATGGTGTATCTCAAGCGGTGAGACAAGAGGCTAAGGCGCGAGGGCTGAGAGTCTTTGATGCGACGTGTCCTTTAGTGACTAAAGTACATCTTCAGGTGACGCGTGCCAGCCGCAAAGGTATTGAGTGCA
Organism: Shewanella sp. SW32; assembly: GCF_025653365.1. Taxonomy (NCBI): domain Bacteria; kingdom Pseudomonadati; phylum Pseudomonadota; class Gammaproteobacteria; order Alteromonadales; family Shewanellaceae; genus Shewanella; species Shewanella sp. SW32. Next base: position 42,342 of record NZ_JAKKSJ010000039.1, read on the forward strand.
TCCTGATTGGCCATGAAGGGCACCCTGAAGTCGAGGGTACTATGGGTCAATACGATAATCCTAATGGTGGCGTTTATCTGATTGAATCGCCTGCAGATGTTGAAGCTTTGGAAGTGCGCGATCCCAATAATCTTTGCTTCGTGACACAAACTACTTTGTCTGTAGATGATACTTTGGACATTATTGTTGCGTTACAAAAAAGGTTTCCCTCTATTGAAGGTCCGCGAAAAGACGATATTTGTTATGCAACGCAGAATCGTCAAGATGCGGTACGCAATTTATCTGCAGACGTTGATTTGTTGATTGTTGTTGGCTCAAAGAACAGCTCTAACTCTAATCGTTTACGCGAGCTAGCATTGAAAACAGGAACCCAGTCTTATCTAGTGGATACTGCAGATGATGTTGAGTCTAGTTGGTTTGATAATGTTACACGTGTAGCCGTCACCGCTGGAGCTTCAGCCCCCGAGGTTTTAGTCCAACAAGTGGTTCAAGCAATCGCTAAACTTGCTCCTAGTGTTGTGACTGAAGTTGAAGGGCGTAAAGAAGACACTGTTTTTGCTGTGCCAGCCGAATTACGTTAAATCTGTGTACTGTTTAATCGTCAATAAAAAAGAGGCTATAAGCCTCTTTTTTATTGTCTCAAATTCATTCAAAGCATAATTATGTCAATGCTTATGTGCTAATGTTACTGGCTACTTACATTTTACTCATCTATTATTAACTGTTGGTAGTTTTTATCGTAATACTAAGATTTTTAAAGGTAAATAGCTGAAAAGCTTGTCAAAAATATGACTAAAATCGAAAGGTTGACACAAAGGGAATTTCAACGGGGCTTCTCATTAATTGAAGTGCTTGTTGCGTTAGTGATCTTAGTCATTGGCTTAATTGGTATTTTTAATCTGCATATTGTTGCAAAGCGTGGCAGCTTTGAATCCTTTCAGCAAACTCAAGCCTCCTATTATGCAAACGATATAATTAATCGAATGAAGCTGAATAGAGCGCAGCTGGGTAATTACGCTGGTGAGTATACTGGCTCTCTTAATAAACCAGGCAATGTTTGTGACGTTGCTGTTGGCGCAGTGAGTATATGTACTCCTGAAGAGACTGAAGCTTGGGATCTTTACCAGTGGGAACAGAGTTTTATGGGGGCTGCCGAAGTTATGGATAGCCAGAATGTTGGTGGGTTAGACTCTCCAACAGCTTGCATTAATGTAGATGGTTCAACTGTAACGGTCGCAATTGCGTGGAGAGGGATCCGAGAGGGCGCGGGTACAAGTTATTCTGGGAGTGAATGTGGAGAAGATATTGGTACGCGTAGGCGGCTTTTTATTCTTTCGACAATGATTATTTAGGTTAACTATGTATGGATAATTTAAAAAACTGTGAGAAAGGGATGTCGCTGGTTGAGCTAATGGTCTCTATGGTCATTGGCTTATTTCTCACTCTTGGGCTTTTTGGCATGTTTAGTATGTCTTCTTCCAATGTGATCACAACGAGCCAGTTTAACCAATTGCAAGAAAATGGACGAATAGCTTTGTCGCTCATGGAAAGAGACATTAGTCAGTTAGGTTTTATGGGGGACATAACGGGAACTGATTTTGTACTTGGAACCAATATGACCTTGAGGGATGGTGTTGCAAATGATTGTATTGGTGCAGGTGTAAATAACGGTACTTTACCTAATGCTGAACCTGCACACTTTAGGCGTCTATGGGGATATGAAGAGGGCGAGAGTGGGGATACATTAAGTTGCTTATCAGGTGTGAATCAGAATACGGATATCATTCAAATTAAAAGATTAGTTGGCCCACCAGTGACTAATCCCAATGGCGAGCGTTTTTATATGGCTGCAACTTCGAGTGAAGCTGTGATGTTTAAAGGCGGTAATCCTCCCAATCCAGTACTCGAAAATGCTCGTTTTTGGGAATATCAGCATCATATTTATTTTATTAAAAATGATGGTTCTGTACCTGTTCTACGCCGAAAAACATTAACCAAGAATAATGGCATGAATAACGAAGAGCAGTTAGTTGAAGGCATTGAGAATATGCGTATTCTTTATGGTTTTGATAGTAATGGAGACGATACCGCCGATAGTTTTATGCCAGCAGAAAATGTAACCACATTAATGTGGGACAACGAATTATTTCAAAGACTTGTTGCCTTAAGGGTTTTCTTGTTGGTTCGCGCTATTGATGAAGATAAAAGTTACACCAATGAAACTACTTACACTCTGGGCGATAAGGAAATTAAAAATTTGAATGATCATTATCGACGCAAGATAGTTTCGACGACTATGGTGCTTGCAAATCCAGTGTTAATTAGAAATTAGAAGGTTGGTAAGATGAAAAAGCAAAAAGGAATTGTATTATTTTTTGCACTTATCATATTGTTGCTTATGACTATTATTGGTGTCGCTTTGGCTGTTAATTCGACCCAATCTATGCGTATGTCTGGAGCAGGATCAGAACGTATAGAGGCTAAGTCTGTTGCTGATGGTGGCTTAGAGGCGGCAATCGAAGCCAATAAAGGTGCTAGCTTAGCCAAACTATCTGAGATTTCATCTGTGGTTGAATTTGGTTCTAACCAAACGTTAACGCCAATTCCTTATGAAGTTGATGCTGCAGGTAATGTTGTCATTAGTGCAAAAGATGTTGGATGCCAGCGGAGTACAAGGCCAAATAGTGGTAATTTAATCAGCTGTCGGCGTGTTGAGATTAGTAGTACAGCAGAATTTGGTAGAGATAAACTGGGCCAACTCACTGTTGTCGCAGGTGTGGAGCAAGAAGTTTTAACTGGGAGTTAGATATGATTATTAAAAAGCTGGCTTGTTCTATACTACTTGCGCTGACTTTTGTGTCGGCTTTCTCCTTTAGTGACGATACTGAGTTATATGTAAAAGAATCAACAACTCGAACGGGCGCAAGACCTAAAGTGCTCGTTATATTTGATAACTCAGGAAGTATGTCGACTGAAGAAATTACTCAGGTTGTAGATTATGACCCTAACTATGACTACCCAGCCGTAAGTGGTTCTGGGTATAGTGATACTCTTATTTATTATGCTGTTGGCGGTGGAGGATTACCCACCCCTGATACTAGCTCTGATAAGCGTAATTTTAAAGCTAGTTTAAATGGATGTAGTCAAAGCAAAGCTGCATTAGCAGAGTTTGGTCGTTTTACTGGGTATATAAGAGAGTTCACATCAAGTGGTACTACTGGTGTTTGGAAAGAACTACCTGAAACAAACGGTACAGCAATAAAAGTAATTGATTGTTGGGAAGATATTTCTCAAATAAATCCGAGTAATTCATCATCATATCCTAATGGATTTCCTGCTAACGGGGTAACAACGGGGTCAGGTAGTAAAAAGAAAGCGTATCCATATTTTACTTCCTCACTACCAGGAACAACTTGGAGCAATGCTTTAGCCGCAGCCAATAATACTGACTTTGGTGTTGGACAACCTATTACCTTGTACACTGATAATTACCTAAGATGGTACGGATTATCTAAAGCGGGAAAATTACCAACGGTAAAAGTTTCAAGACTAGAAATTGCGAAGAAAGCGATTTCTAATATTATTAGTTCAACTCCAACAGTGGATTTTGGACTTGCTGTATTTAATTATAATTATCCAAATGAAGGTAATCGAGACGGTGGTCGAATTGTATCTGGCATTACTCAGATGACGGATAGTACGCGTGCTAGTTTATTAACTACTATTGATAATTTGCTGGCAAAAACAAATACACCACTATGTGAGACTATGTATGAAGCTTACCGTTATTTTGCCGGTAAGGGCGTTAAATATGGTCATAGTGATACAGATTATGGCTCTTATGTTGGAAATAAACCACCGTATGACAGCTTAGTGGAGAAGAGTGGTAACTACGCAAGTCCATTTAAAGTATGTACGGATATTGCTTATGTTATCTATGTCACTGATGGCTCTCCAACAGTTGATAAAAATGCGAATAATGACGTTATTAGTTTAACTGCCACAGGAAGTAAAGAAGGGGATTACTCTTCATTTTCTAAAAATCTAGATACAGCAAGCTATTTGCCCGCATTAGCTAGTTATATGTTTAATAACGACTTAATTAACAAGTTGGACAGTTCAAATACTGAACAAATGCAGAATGTTCGTACTTATACTATTGGTTTTAGTAAAGGTGCAGAAGATGCCGCACCTTTACTTGCTGAGACGGCTAAAAGAGGTGGTGGTTTATATTTTGCTGCTCAAAACAGTCTTGAACTACAGAATGCACTTAATGATGCGTTATCAAATATTTTGAATATTGATTCAAGTTTTACATCTCCAAGTATTGCTAGTAATAATTTTGATAGGACTCAGACATTTGATGCCGCTTATTACGCTATGTTTCTTCCAGGCAAAGGACCTCGTTGGAGCGGTAATTTAAAAAAATTAAAAGTAACCGCAGATGGAACATTGGTTGATAGTAAAGGGAATGCAGCTATAGCAGATAACGGCAATATTAAAGATGGTGCCTGTACTATATGGTCGGATTGTGTTGCGCAAAAGGATGGGAATAAAGTTGAAGTCGGCGGAGTCGCGGCACAAATCAGAAAGCAAGAAGTTAGGAATATTGTAAGTAACTTAAATGGGTCCTCCAGTTTAACGCCTTTAACACTTGCTAATGCACAAACTGCAGCAGGCGGTGATGCTGCGCTAGCTAGCTATATGAGAACTAGCGTAGATGAGCTTGCTAATACGTTAAATTGGCTTAATGGGATAGATGTCGACGACGATAATAAAGATGGTAGTACGACAGATAAACGTAATGATGTTATGGGTGATCCTCTTCATTCTAAGCCACTTGCACTCAATTTCGGCACAAAAAGCGCGACTGATATTCGTATCATGCTTGGCACTAATCAAGGTGTTGTGCATATGTTTAAAGATGCGGGCGAATCTGTATCAGAGACTTGGGGCTTTATTCCCTATGAGTTATTGCCTAATTTAACAGAACTGAGAAGTAATGATCCTTCAGGTGTACACACAGTATACGGAATGGATTCATCTCCAGTTGCTTACACAGAAACTGATGCTGAGGGTAAAGTGATTAAAGCATGGGTCTATATGGGGATGCGTCGAGGTGGCTCGTCTTATTATGCCCTCAATGTGACAAACCCTGATAGCCCTTCTCTAATGTGGACTATTAATCCATCAACGGATGGTTTTTCTGATCTTGGACAAACATGGTCTGAGCCTATAGTGACGAAAATCGTTGGTTATGAAAAGCCTGTACTCATTTTTGGTGGTGGCTACGATGTTAGTTTTGATGCAACTCCTTCATCTTCTCCGGTAGGTCGTGCGGTTTATATTGTCGATGCAGAGAAGGGAACTTTGATTCATTCATTTGGTGGCTCTGCATCGGGTGCAACAGTACTTTCTGGTATTCAGGATAGCATTCCAAACTCAGTCGCCGTACTTGATAGTAATAATGATGGGTATACAGATAGGATTTATGCCTCCGATGTCGGTGCAAATGTCTGGCGCATTGATCTTCCAAGTGCAAGTAAGTCGAGTTGGAGTGCATTTAAATTTGCTTCTTTAGGTGGTACAGATAGTAATAATCGTCGTTTTTATGCAGAACCTGTTGTAGCACAAACGATGTTTACTAATTTATCCGAAGTTAAGGTGACAACAGAGAGTGGTACTACTACGACTAAAACTTATCAAAATGTTCCCTATGATGCGGTGGTGATTGGAAGTGGAACGCGACCCCACCCATCATCTACTGATATCAATGATATGTTTTTTACATTGCAAGATCGTAATGTGGTGACTAAGAGTTTTACTGGCGGTGATGTTCCCGAGGCGATCACAATCAATGATCTCTATGATGTGACTTCTAATGCACCTGCGTCTGAAGCCGACAACATAAGTTTCGGTAAAAAACTCGGCTGGTTCTATGATTTTAGTGGTCTAGGTGAAAAGAGTTTAACAGCTGCCTTGATTGTCCAAGGCAAAGTTTATTTCACTTCTTATTCTCCCCCTGCAGACTCGGTTGCCGATAACGTGTGTTTGGTGTCTGGTTCTGGCAAATTATATCCGTTCGATCTGCACAAAGGAACGAGATCCTTTTCTCAATTATATTATGAACTGGGTGAACGTGTACCGGATACACCGCAGATTGTTATTCCTGCACCTGAATCCGGTAAAGATCCCTATATCTATATTATTGGAGTTGGTAAAGGTGAGAAAAATGAAAATGGGGATTATACAGGTACAATCAACGTTGCTTCTGGGTTAGGTGTTAATAAAATTTATTATCATATAAATGAATGAGTTATTAATTTATGAAGGTTCAACTTAAAGGTTTTACCCTGATAGAGGTGATGATCGCCGTCGTGATCATTGGTATTTTGGCATCGATTGCATACCCTTCTTATACGCAGTACATTGCTCAGAGTGCAAGATCAGAAGGGTTAGCTGCTTTGATGCGTATAGCAAACTTGCAGGAACAGTATTATCTCGATAATAAAAAATATGCTACTGATTTAACAAAACTTGTAGGGGCCAACCCTTATATCACTGAACACAAACATTACTCTGTATCATCAAGTGGTGCATCAAGCTTTACGATTAAGGCAGTTGCTCAAGGGGGTCAGGCTAGCCGTGATGCCTCGTGCTCTCCTTTAACAATATCAGATACTGGGGCAAAAGGTCCGAGTGCGGAGTGTTGGAAATGAAATTAATAAACCTCTTTATAACGGTGGCTTTCTTACCAAGCTTAGTTTGGGCTGACTCTGGAGCAACAGTCAGCGAACAAGACTTCAAATGCTACATTACATCAAAGAAAAGTGCTGAGATTGCCTTCTATCATTGGAAGAGTAGTGAAATGAATGTGAGAATGGCTAGCCTTGTTGGTACTACTCGCCAATCAAATGATGGATTGAAATATTACATCTATAGTGTTGAGGAGTGTGTCGCATTAAACGCTGAATTTACTAATACTAAGGCACAAGTTTTGGATAAGTTAACACCTAGATAAACATCAGCATGTATTTTTAAATGTTAACAACGAACGATTTAAGGATAATATTATTTTAGGGTAGTGAACGATAGATTTAGTCTCCCATATTTTATGTGCAGCTTTTCCCATCTGCGCCCTCTTTTATTAAACCTGAAGTGCTAATGTTTATGCTTTTAGAATTGTCACTTTGCCCATTTGAACAATAGATAATTGATGTTTCAACTGAGACTAAACCATCGGGTGTAAAATCAATTTTTTTATCGGCGGGCCCTGATAGGGAAATTACATCGTGTGTATTGAAACTATCGATCACTTTCAATACATTCTTGGCACCTCCATTGTCAATATATACACTGAATCCTTTATTCCAGTCTGTGCCGCATGGTGATGCCGCGTATGGGCAGACTGTTACTGTTGCGCCATAGTTGACAGCTTGGTTTCTTGCAAAAGCAAACACATCACTAATTTTTCGTATTTCATTAGCGCTGCGTGTCCCTTCGTATAGCGACGTAAGTGATGGAACCCCTATGGCTAGTAGGATTGCTGCTACGGCAATTGTGACCATCAGTTCGACTAAGGTAAATCCTCTTGAAATAATTAACATGTAGCTATCCTCGTTAAAACTTAGCTAAGTATATGCGAGGAGACTCTAATGGTCAGTATCTATTCTATATTTTCAATATACCCAATAAATTGATTTTCTTGCTTTTATATAATTAAATTTAAATAGGGAGTATATATTTAAATTTAATCGCAATTGATATTCTTTGCGGTAGAAAGGCGAACTCTACCCGCCTGATTAACAACGATTGCACGGGAATTTTTGCTATCAATTGTTCGTGGGCAATACTTGAAAGTACCATTACTTCCAGAAGCTAACCCATCAGGTTGAAACTTTATCGAACTTTTATTGTATGTTAAAAAATCTTTCGAATCGAATTCATCAATGACCCTAATAATTTTATCGTTAGCATCGAAGCTTTCGACTACACCTGTATCAATGAAAATTGTTAATCCCTTTTGCCAATCTTGAGTACATTTCCCATTTACGAGTGGGCATACTGTGCAGGGTGAGATTACGAGTGGTCATTTAATAACCACACTCATGCCGGCTTCAAGCACCGCATCCAAATAAGCCTCATTCATCAATGCCTGACGCTGCTTTCTTCTGATACTCATTTTTCGCTTCTCAGCGCGTAACATATTCAAACCAAAGTGTCGCATCGTGGCAAGATTAGTCGCTGCATTACCACGGTATATCTGGCACGCATCCTCACCTAAACTCACATCCAGCACCCAGTGCAACTGGTTTT
>NZ_JAKKSJ010000040.1:0-46260 GCF_025653365.1 Shewanella sp. SW32
GAAAACCAGTTGCACTGGGTGCTGGATGTGAGTTTAGGTGAGGATGCGTGCCAGATATACCGTGGTAATGCAGCGACTAATCTTGCCACGATGCGACACTTTGGTTTGAATATGTTACGCGCTGAGAAGCGAAAAATGAGTATCAGAAGAAAGCAGCGTCAGGCATTGATGAATGAGGCTTATTTGGATGCGGTGCTTGAAGCCGGCATGAGTGTGGTTATTAAATGACCACTCGTAATCTCACCCTGCCTGCGAGCCCCATTGCAATACAATTTCCAACCCAAAATTCACGTCTACAACCTATCTTCATATCTAAGTGAACAGTTCTTATGATCTCTTGTTCATCGCCAAGATAAGCTTTTAATTCAGCCTCAGCTTGCTCCCTCGTTAGACTATGTCCATCGTAGACATAACCCGTTCCTTGACGATTCGTTAGGTCAATTTCCCAAGCCCAACCATGACTAAGTGCTGTTGCTGTCGTATAGGCTCTTGGTAGCTGGTGAGGCAGATATTCCCGCTGCATTGCAACGGCTTTATTGCAAGGTAATTCGGTTTCGAATGATTGCCAGTTATCATTCTTTAGGCTTTGAATTAAAAGCCCTTTAAAGCCTGTACAGTCGATAAATATGTCACTCTTGAATGAGCCTTGGTCAGTTACAACCTCTATGATGTTGCCATCATTAACCAGAACGTCCGTTACATTTGCTTCAACATGATCTACCCCTGCTTGGGTGGCTTTGCGCTTTAAAAAGGTCGCCATAAGTGTCGCGTCTAAGTGGTAACCATAGGGGACAATACCTTGATATTGATTCAAGTATTGCGTTTTAGGGCTTAAGTTATTTTGCATTAAGCTAAATGAAAGGCTTGTTGCTTCAGCAAAGGAAGTGCTGTTTGATTCATTAATCTGATTATTTAAAATCCAAGCACTTGCATTATCAACTTTTCCAGATGGTTTTTGTTGCTCAAATGGATGGAAATACTCATGAATTTTGCCATCGACTGGTTTCATCCAGTTACGAAATAAGATGCCAGTCTTTAATGTTGCGTTAGTTTCTTTAAGTAGTTCATTTTCATCTAATCCCATAGCTGCAAAGAAGAATCGTAGACTATGAACTGTAGCTTCGCCAACGCCAATAATACCAATTTCTTTACTTTCGATAAGTCTAATATCTATGATATTAGATGAGTGGTTATATAACTTACTCAAGTAGAGAGCCGTCATCCAGCCTGTGCTACCGCCACCGACAATCGTGATACTTTTTAGCGGAGAATTATTCATCTTAATGTTTCCTATTAACTCGCCAACATGACGCTACCCGTCAAAATGATCCAAATGGAGAAAAAGTGTTTTAATACTTTTACTGGGAGAAAGAGTGCTAATTTACGAGCGAGTAATCCTCCGATAATGGCGCCAGGGCCTGCGAATAACACTAGCTCAAAGAGGGCATGGCTATTTGTTGAAAAAATATGGATAGGGCTTGCTGACCAGACTGTAATCGCAGAAACAACAACGCCAGTGGCGACCGACATTTTGGCGCATAGTCCCCTTATCATGAGATAAATGACGACTAATTCACCGACGCCTACCGATAACCAAGCTGTGATAATACCGCCGAAATAGCCAATGAGAGCGAGCCAAAGAAAATCGACTGGCATTATAGAGCGAGTGATTTGTGTGCTACTTTTGCTACTGATAATGATGGCGATACCAAGCACTATCGAGAAAATGCTAAAGCTGGTGTGTAGCGAAGAGGGCGAATTGAGTTGTAGTAATTGGCTACTCCAGAAACCTAAGACAGAAAAGAAGGCTGCAAGTAATGATGCTTTTACAAAACCAGACCATGCATCATCTTCTCGGTGGTGCTTTTTATAATGCAGTGACCATGAAATCGCGCCTGCGGTCATGCCAAAGCATTGGATCATAAATGAAGTCGAGACACTTTGAGACTCACTAAAGTTGAGGCTCGAAAATACCGGAATAAAGATGACTCCACCGCCAGCTCCAGTCGAGTTTGCAAATATCGCTCCTGTGATGCCTAGAAAAACGAAGCGTCCATATTCTTGGATAAGATCAAATAGCGAATGAAAATGGCTCGCCCAAAATAACCAAGTTCCACAGAGTAGCAATACCAAACTGAGGTTTAGGTAATACCGATTTAAGCGCGGAGCAGGCTGGGTATTATTGGGCACAAGTGTGTTAATGGGATTCATCAATAGCTACCGTGATCTTTGTCATGTTATCGCTATGTTATCAATGAAAGACAGCGTTGTCACATAAGCTTGAATAAATAAATTAAACATTTTAAGTATATGAAAAAATAGCATTAATTATGTCTATTCATAAAAAATAACAATAATTGTCAAAAAAATGTAGAAATCCTGTTCTTTCTTGTGTACTTTAATAATGACAACGCTGTCATCTGCTTGTGTGACGCGTTGTTTGTAAGGTCTGCATGAGAGGATGAGGTCTCCTTATCATGTGTTTGGCAGGAGTATTGCTGTCGGGCGGCGATACGTTTGTCTTTGATATTTTGATAGTCTCTCCCCAGAAACTAGCGTGGGCTGGGTACTGTAAGCAGTGCCCAGCCATTTTTTTAGGATGTTTTTACGGTATTACTCAATTGCCTACCTCAGCACTTGAACGTTAGCGGCATAGATAAATAAAACTCACTGGTATAAACCAGATAATAAAAGAGGCTGCAATTTATGGCGATTCATTTAACGGCTGTGATGCGTGTCATTGCAATTGGCATGACGAGTGTCATTGCCCATATCACCGCACTCATCATGACAAGAAGAACGGTTGGCATACCCCTGTTTATAATGGCATTAGCGTTTTTTTCGGCATTTTCCTCTTTTGCTGTATTTGCTACCGACACTGCTATAAACCATTTAGCTTCAAATTCTGATGTGTCTAAATCGTCTGCACAGGTTTCAAAAACAATCACCACCGCGATACAGCAGGAATGGTTGCTAAAGTTACTTGATGAAGCACTGCGGCGCTCGGATTCGGGTTATCAAGCGCAAGAAATGTCGACTCAAATGAATCAAAAGCGCAAGGTTGAAGAAGCACTCGCTGGGACAGTCGACGTGTTTTGGAGCATGACCTCAAAAGAATTGGAAGAAACTGTGCTTCCCGTGCGCATTCCATTGTTTAAAGGGTTACTTGGTAATCGGCTGCTGATTATCCGTAAATCGGATGAGGCACGATTTGCTAATGTGAAAACCATGGCGGATTTTAGGCAGTTAAAGGCGGGGCAAAATCGTTATTGGCCCGATGCCACGATTTTAGAAGCCAATGGATTACCCGTCGTCACTAGCTATCAGTACACCAATTTATACTCCATGTTAGAAGGCGGGCGTTTCGATTATCTTGCCCTCGGCGCTCAGGAAATTGGCGAAGAACTCGCAAATCACCCCGATCCCGCACTTAAGGTCGATAGCCATATCCTACTGCAATATCGCTCGCCAGCTTATTTCTTTGTTTCCCCTAAGCGCCCCGAACTTGCTGCGGCCATTTTAGCCGGGCTTGAAAGTATGGTAAGCGACGGCTCTTTTGATGAGATGTTTAATCGCGAGCTTAAAATTGAGCAACTGTACTGTGAGGCTAAGTTTGAACAACGGGTGATTATCCGTCTTGATACACCTGATTTAAGTCCATTAACACCAATAGAACGCACAGAATTATGGTTAGATCTTTTTAGTATGCAAGGTGCAAAATAATGAAAACATTAGCCTTAAAAGTACAGATTGGATTAGCGGCAGCAATTTTTATGATTGTTAGCGTTCTGTTCGGTGCATCTTACTGGTTGGCGAGCGATAAATTGGCTGCCAGTGAAACTGAGTTTGAAGAAAATACCGTCGCCAATTTACAAGTGACCATGGCGCAGCCCATCTTCACCTACGACTATGAACAAATCCAAGCCGTGTTGTCTGTGATGCTTAAATCTGCGCAAATTTATCATATTGTCGTGAGTGACCATCGCGGTAAAGTATTAGCCGAGAGTCAACAGGCTCAAACAGTGGCCGATGAGTATCTAGTGAAACGTGAAATTCAATTTGCTGAGCAAGGTAACCCAACGGGCCAATTGGTCATTCAGTTTTCTATGTTACCTATTCGCGCTCAGTTGTCAGATTTACTCTTAGGTTATTTCTTGCAGGCGTTGTTAATTCTCGGTGGCAGTTTAATTGTTATCTTCATTATTCTTAAACGTTTAGTGATTAATCCACTTGGGAATGTGGTCCGTGCTATGGAAGAAATTGCCAGCGGTGACGGTGATTTATGCCACAGATTACCCGTCGAGAGTCAGGATGAGATTGGTCAGCTTGCCAAGGCATTTAATGGTTTTGTTGAGCAAATTCACGGCACGATTTCCAGAGTGCACGAAACCTCAGGGCAATTACTGGGCGATGCCAAAGTGCTGGGGTCTCTGTCGCAAACCAACAATGATCGTGTGCAAACCCAATTAAAAGAAACCGAGGCGGCAGTGACGGCTGTAACTCAGCTGAGCGCCAGTGCCAATGAAGTCGCCATTAATGCGAAACGCACCGCGGATGCGGCGAGTCAGGCCGATAAAGCGGTCGATGACAGCCAGCGGCAGTTCGATTCGGGATTAGACATTACTCGTAAACTGGCATCTGAATTAGCCCGCTCGGCATTGTCCGTCTCACAGTTACAGCAAGAAACGCAAAAGATTGATGAAGTCGTTGTAGTCATCAACAGTATTGCCGAACAAACCAACTTACTGGCGCTTAATGCTGCCATTGAAGCGGCAAGGGCGGGTGAACAAGGGCGCGGTTTTGCTGTGGTGGCCGACGAAGTGCGTACGCTGGCGAGCCGAACCCAACAGGCAACTGGTGAGATCCAGAAAATGATCCAGCAGGTCCAGAACCGAGTGGCTGAAACTGTCACTGTGATGAAAGCGAGCCAAGCACTCTCAACTCAGGGCGTTAACCGCTCAGAAGAAATTAAGTTAGTGCTTACTAAAGTGACTGATTTAGTCTCAAATATCAGTAATATGAACATCGAAGTTTCCCATGCGGCACAGGAGCAAACCTGCGTCACCGAAGCGATTTCTCGTACGTTAAATGATCTTGCCAATGTCTCAGGTTCAGCCTCACTCGATAGCGAGCACTTAGCGCACTCGAGCGAGCGACTGTTTCACCAAGGGGAAAGACTGCGGACGTTAGTAACTTCCTTCAGATTGTAGCCATTTCTGGAGCTAGATAAGGATAATCATGAAAAAAACACTTTCAGCAAGCGCCATTTTACTGGCTTTAGGATTAGCGGCCTGTTCCGAGGCGCCTGTGACGCCTTCCGCAGCGTCAGCCGATAAGGCTGTGGCTCAAACACAGCAAGCTCAGGACGCATTAACTCAAGCGCAGTTACAACAACTCGGGGATTCGTTAGTCGTAACTTACCGTGTTGTGACCAATGTGCCAGACGATAAGTGCCTAAAAGATAAAGCCGATGGTCGCTGTTTTGTCGCTCAAATTGATTTCGTGCCCGGTATGGATTTAGCCAGCCAAGATTGGGAAATTTATTTAAGCCAAATGCGCCCAGTGCAATCGGTTGAAAGCGGTGAGTTGACGATAACGCACGTTAAAGGCGATTTACATCGTATTACGCCAACGGCTGCTTTTAAGGGATTTGTTAAGGGCGAGAAAAAGCAACTGACATTCCGTGGTGAGCCGTGGCAATTGGCTGAAACCGACGCTATGCCAAACTATTACCTCGCAGCAAAAGGATTAGAACCCGTCATTATCGCCAGCACTCAAGTGGGTAAAGATGCCGAAACGGGTTTAGAGACGCGTCCGTATGTTGAAGGGTTTACGAATTTTAAAACCCAATATCAACGCACTGAAACGGATAAACTCGCGCCAGCCGATGCCGCGCAATTATTTAAAGACAATCAAAGCGTGAGTGAAGATGCCGCCTTGGCTGTGGATACCATCATCCCAACGCCACAAAAGGTGAAGATCCATTCAACCGATACACCAGTATCCCTTGCTGGTGGTATTAAGCTCGAATATCAGCAAGATAACCCAGAGCAAAAGAGTCAAGTTGCGGCGGCGGTGGTACGTTTAGCTCGCCTGGGTGTGGCTGAATCTGCTAGTGGTATTACGGTGAAATTTGCCAGCCAAAAAGGGGATGAGGGCAGTTATCGCTTAGATATTCAGCCAACTGAAATTGTGATTGCTGCCAATGATGCGGCGGGCTTCTCTTACGGTTTGTCATCACTAGCAAGCCTTGTGGATGTGAATTCGCTGAAAGTGAATGCGATGACCATTGAAGACAGCCCACGTTATCCGTTTCGTGGTATGCACATTGATGTGGCTCGTAATTTCCACAGCAAACAATTGTTGCTGGATTTACTCGACCAAATGGCGGCATATAAGCTCAATAAATTGCATTTACACATGGCTGACGATGAAGGTTGGCGACTCGAAATCGACGGGCTACCTGAGTTGACTGACATCGGCAGTAAACGTTGCCATGATTTAGATGAAAATACCTGCCTATTACCGCAGTTAGGCAGTGGGCCGTTTGGCGATACAAGCGTCAATGGTTATTACACCAACCAAGATTATATCGACATAGTGAAATATGCCGAGGCGCGTCAAATACAAGTGATCCCATCGATGGATATGCCGGGCCATAGCCGCGCCGCGATTAAAGCGATGGATGCGCGTTTTCGTCGATTACAGGCTGAAGACGTAGAGCTTAAAAACACGGGCAAAGTGCAGGTTGTCCCTGTGCAGGAAACGGCAAATCAAGCCAGCACAGCGGTAAAAGCGTTAGATGCGGGCGAGCGTCAATTGCAAGCTGAAGGGCAAACCACTGCAGCTGAGCAATATTTGTTATCCGATGCAAACGACAAAACGGTTTATTCTTCAGTGCAATATTACGACGACAATACGCTTAACGTGTGTATGGAATCGACCTATCAGTTTGTCGATAAGGTGATTGATGAAATAGCCAAGCTACACCAAGCCGCGGGTCAACCATTGACGCGTTACCACATTGGTGCCGATGAAACGGCGGGAGCTTGGAAACAATCACCCCAGTGTTTAGCATTTGTCGCCAATAACGATAAAGGCGTTAAGTCGATAGATGACTTAGGCGCTTATTTTATTGAACGAATTTCGACTATGTTAGCGGCAAAAGGCATTGAAGCTGCGGGGTGGAGCGATGGCATGAGCCATGTTCGTCCTGAGAATATGCCCGCTAAAGTGCAGTCTAATATTTGGGATGTGATTGCCCATAAAGGTCATGAGCGCGCCAATCAGCAGGCGAATCTTGGTTGGGAAACCGTGCTCTCTAATCCTGAGGTGCTGTACTTTGATTTCCCCTATGAGGCCGATCCTAAGGAGCATGGTTATTACTGGGCGAGCCGCGCGACCAACAGCCATAAAGTCTTTAGCTTTATGCCTGATAACTTAGCAGCCAATGCCGAGCACTGGACCGATATTCAACATCAGCCGTTCGAAGCGGACGACAGAATAAAACTCGATGAGGCGGGTAACAAAGTCTCGGGTCCAAGGGAGAAAGGCAAACCTTTTACTGGCTTGCAAGGGCAGATTTGGAGTGAGTCGATTCGCAGTGACGATACAATTGAATATATGGTGTTCCCGCGTTTGTTGATGCTGGCCGAGCGTGCTTGGCATCAAGCCGCGTGGGAAGTACCTTATCAATATCAAGGCGCTGTATATAATCAAAGCTCGGGTGCTTTTACTTTAGCCATGCGTGATGCACAGGCAAAGGAGTGGCAACAACTTGCAAATACCTTAGGCCATAAAGAATTTATCAAGTTAGATAAAGCGGGGATTGATTATCGCGTACCGACGGTCGGCGCCGAGATCCGTGAGGGCAAGCTGTTTGCCAATATAGCCTATCCTGGGCTCAAGCTTGAATACCGAAGCCTCAATGGCCAATGGCAAGCTTATCGAGCGGGGCTGGCGGTTACTGCACCGATTGAGATCCGCGCCATTGCTGCCGATGGTATTCGTAAAGGCAGAAGCTTAATCGTTAACTAAATTGGTTTTTATATCTGGCTGTATTTTAAAAATAAAATACAGCCTTTTTGTTTTTCTGTGTCGGTGATTTCCTAAATTTGATTTTAGATCATAAATCACTTAAAAAAGTAAATGACAACGCTGTCATTTTTACTGTAACATTGAGTTAACTAAAGTTGAGCGCTGTATTAACGGCAAATAATAAGCAACGGTAGCGCTGCATTGATAGGTGAAGAGGGGTGTCATGGGGTTAGTCCAGACAAAAGATCAACCACTGTTTATAGGTGTAGATGGAGGTGGTAGTAAATGCCGAGCCACCATCTACTCAGCAGAGGGTACCGTTTTAGGGACAGGTGTTGCAGGACGTGCAAATCCACTGCATGGTCTCACACAAACATTTGAATCCATTGAAGCATCGACTCGCCTGGCGTTGCTGGATGCGGGTATGAACGAGAGCGATAGTCACTTGCTGGTGGCGGGTCTTGGTCTTGCTGGCGTAAATGTCCCTAGGTTATATCAAGACGTAATCAACTGGCAGCATCCTTTTGCAGCCATGTATGTCACCACAGATCTGCATACCGCTTGTATTGGTGCACACCGCGGTGCCGATGGCGCTGTGATCATCACGGGCACAGGTTCTTGCGGTTATGCCCATGTTGGTGATACCAGCTTGAGTATTGGCGGTTATGGTTTTGCATTAGGTGATAAGGGCAGCGGTGCTTGGCTTGGATTAAAAGCCGCCGAACACGTGTTGTTAGCACTCGATGGCTTTGCCGTACCAACCCGATTAACCGACATGCTGCTGAGCTACTTTAAGGTCACCGATGCGCTCGGTATTGTCGAAAATCTAGCGGGTAAATCATCAAGTTGCTACGCCGCATTAGCCAGAAGTGTGCTCGATTGCGCCAGTGAAGGTGACGCGGTCGCGACGGCGATAGTGCAAGAGGGCGCAGATTATATTAGCGACATGGCGCGTAAGCTATTTAGCCTAAATCCGGTGCGTTTTTCGATGATCGGTGGCCTTGCAGAGCCTTTACAAGCCTGGCTCGGTGCCGATGTGGTCGCCAAAATTTCAGAAACCTTAGCCCCACCCGAACTCGGTGCTATGTATTTCGCCCAGCAAGAATTTAATAAGTCGTTATCAGTGCAAATAGGCACTGAAGCCAAATCCTGTATTTGAACGTGAAGGTAAAAGACATGACAAACACTATTATGGAGCAAGAAGCTCGCACCGCACCGCAAAAAATCGCTGGCCAGTTAGACGCTAACGCTGAAATCATGCAGCAGTTAGGTGAAAAACTGCGCGCCTTCGCCCCCCGTTTTGTAATGATCGTTGGTCGTGGTTCATCGGATCATGCGGGTGTTTTTGCTAAGTACTTATTTGAAATCGAAGCGGGCGTACCGACGTTTGCTGCAGCACCATCAGTGGCGAGTGTGTATGGTAAGACCTTGAAACTCGAAGGTGCGTTAGTGATTGTGATTTCACAATCTGGCCGTAGCCCTGATATTTTGGCGCAGGCGCGTATGGCAAAAAATGCCGGCGCTTTTTGTGTTGCCTTAGTCAATGATGAAACCGCACCGATTAAAGATATCGTCGATGTTGTTGTGCCTTTACGTGCCGGCGAAGAAAAAGCGGTTGCCGCGACTAAGAGTTACCTCGCGACCTTGTCGGCGATTTTACAGCTCGCCGCCGCTTGGACTCAAAGCGAATCGCTTGCTAGCGCCGTCGCTTCTTTACCCCAAGCGCTGCAAACGGCGGTGGACGCTGAGCCACAACTCACGCCAGAATCCGTTGCCGACGTGAAGAACTTAGTCGTACTTGGCCGTGGTTTAGGTTATGCGGTATCTAAGGAAATCGCGCTTAAGTTAAAAGAAGTGTGTTCAATCCATGCCGAAGCATTCAGTAGCGCCGAGTTCCTCCACGGTCCTGTGACCTTAGTTGAGAAAAAACTCACTATCGTTGATGTGTGTATTGGCGATGAATCCTACGCTAGCCACATAGAACAGATTGAAAACGTGAGCCAACGCGGCGCCGATTTAGTGCATCTGAATCAAACCTCGACTGACATTCACCCACGTGTTGCTCCGTTAGCATTATTACAACGATTCTATATCGATGTGGCTGCGGTTGCGATTGCCCGCGGTATCGACCCTGACCAACCGGCGGGCCTTAAAAAAGTGACGCAAACGCTCTAAGCTGCCGAAATTAAAGACTTAAGTCACTCGTGTTATTTATTGAAAGAGGTTTGCGATGAAAATCACCCTGATCGCCGAGTGTATTTTCGATGGTGAATATTTCCATCAAGATGTGCCTGTGACTGTTGAAGACGGGCACATTCTGGCGTTTGATACGGTTGTTGGCGCGAAGGACATCCGCCAAGCCGGAACGCTGGTGCCAGGTTTTATCGATGTGCAAGTGAACGGTGGCGGCGGGGCGTTATTCAATGCCGATCCGAGTGTTAATTGTATTGAGACTATCGGCCGTGCCCATGCGCGTTTTGGTACGACCGGATTTTTACCTACGCTAATCACAGATGATGTTAGCGTGATGGCAAATGCAGCCGATGCAGTGGCCGAGGCTTTAGTCAAAGGTAGCGCTGGCGTTTTAGGGGTGCATTTTGAAGGGCCGCATTTATCTGTGCCTAAAAAAGGTGTGCATCCGCAGGGTTTTATTCGCGAAATCACCGATGCTGAACTCGCGGTATTTTGTCGTCAAGATTTGGGGCTTAAAGTGGTCACGCTTGCGCCTGAAAATGTGTCGCCGGAGGTGATCCGCACGCTTGTCGCTTCGGGCGTGAAGGTGTGTTTGGGCCATTCTAATGCCGACTACGACACTGTAGTTGCAGCATTAGCGGCAGGCGCGACGGGCTTTACCCATCTTTATAATGCGATGTCACCACTGGGCTCCCGTGAGCCGGGCATGGTTGGCGCGGCGATTGAGAGTGAAACTGCGTGGTGTGGTTTGATTGTCGATGGTCACCATGTGCACCCTGCGGCGGCAAAGGTTGCACTAAGGGCAAAACCAAGGGGCAAGATGATGTTAGTCACTGATGCTATGCCACCTGTCGGTATGGACGATGAGACCAGCTTCGAGCTCTTTGGTACTCGAGTGCTGCGAGTCGGTGACAGATTAAATGCCGTGACAGGTGAGCTGGCGGGCTGTGTGCTCGATATGGCAACTGCGGTCAATAATACCGTCAACTTGTTGGGTTTACCTTTGGCGGAAGCCTTAAGAATGGCGGCGTTATATCCCGCGCAATTCCTTGGGATTGACCATAAGGCTGGCCGTTTAGCACTGGGACACAGGGCTGACTTTGTCTTGCTCGATGCGCAGAACAAAGTGCAGGCAAACTACATTGCTGGAAATGCAGTTTATGTTCGCCCTTAGTGTGCGTTGAGTCAGCAAAGCGTTAACCTTGGCCCTTGTCGTATTTTGATGACAGGGGCTAAGTTTTTTTATTGTACAGCATTAGTTTTGCTCAACTTTACTAAAAGCTTTTAATAACAATAATAAAGGATGATGGCATGGGGACGACACAGACAAATGCAATTGCGCCAGTAAAGGTGAATAAACCTAGGTTGATGTCGCTGGATGCACTGCGCGGCTTCGATATGTTTTGGATTTTGGGCGGTGAGGCTTTGTTTGGTGGCTTGCTTATTCTAACGGGCTGGGCAGGTTGGCAATGGGGCGATGAACAAATGCACCATAGCCAATGGCATGGTTTTCACTTCTACGATTTGATTTTTCCGCTGTTTATTTTCCTCTCTGGTGTGGCCTTAGGTTTATCCCCTAAACGTTTAGATAAATTACCTATGAAGGAGCGATTACCTGTATATCGTCATGGGATTAAACGACTCTTTTTATTGCTGTTACTAGGCATTTTATACAATCACGGTTGGGGAACTGGCGCGCCTGCCGATCCTGAAAAAATTCGCTATGCCAGTGTGTTAGGTCGAATCGCCTTTGCATGGTTTTTTGCCGCATTATTGGTGTGGCACACGAGTCTACGAACCCAAATTATCGTCGCCTTGGGCATTTTGCTCGGTTATGGCGCAATGCAACTTTGGTTGCCTTTCCCTGGTGGACAGGCAGGCGTGCTCTCGCCAACGAAATCCATCAATGCCTATGTCGATTCGATTTTATTACCCGGCGTGAGCTATCAGGGACGCACGCCCGATCCAGAGGGGTTACTGTCGACTATTCCCGCCATCGTCAATGCGTTAGCGGGTGTGTTTGTCGGCCACTTTATTGTTAAATCCCATCCTAAAGGTGAGTGGGCTAAAGTGGGATTGCTCGCCGCTGCGGGTGGCATTTTCTTAGCCTTAGGTTGGCTGTTAGATCTTGTTATTCCGGTCAATAAAGAGCTGTGGACCAGTTCATTTGTGCTGGTGACGTCAGGCTGGAACATGATTCTGCTGGCGGTATTCTATGCCTTAGTCGATGTGCTTAAGTGGCAAAAATCCGCATTTTTCTTCGTGGTGATAGGCACGAACGCCATCATTATTTACTTAGCGTCGAGCTTAGTGGATTGGAAATATATCGCTCAAAGCGTGTTTGGCGGCTTAGTGCTGGCCTTGCCTGAAAGCGCTCAAGCGTTAGCTGCGGTTATCAGCTTGCTTGCGGTGCAGTGGCTGGTTTTATATTGGATGTATCGCCGCAATATTTTTGTCAGAATTTAGTCAGTTGGCTTAATAACTTGAGATAAGCCGCACGCACTCAGTGTCTGCGGCTTTTTTGACATTATTTTCTGGATGTGAGTCATCACTTACTTATAACTTATCAGTTAGCCAATCGATGATTACGAGGGAATATTCGCGAGAATTTATTAAATGACAGCGTTGTCTTTTTGTGTTATTTGTTTTAACATCACTGAAACAATGGTGCGTTTGGATGATAACATTAGCCATTGCGGACGAGTCGCGATACGGATATTCGGGAACTTAGGCATTAATGTGAACCCCGTTATCACCTCAATAATTAATTACTATAAGAAGCAGGTTTATGGAAATGACACTCGATAAAAGCCAGCAAAAAAGCAGCTTTCTCCCCATGGCCATAGTGGCCGCTCTCTTTTTCATCCTCGGATTCGCCACTTGGTTGAATGGTTCTTTGATGCCGTATTTGAAACAAATATTGCAACTCAATCCCTTTCAAGCGTCGTTGATCCTGTTTTCTTTTTATATCGCAGTGACCTTTACTGCCTTGCCATCCGCTTGGCTTATTCGCAAAGTCGGTTATAAGAATGGTATGGCGATTGGCATGGGTGTGATGATGTTGGCGGGTTTACTGTTTATCCCCGCCGCGGAAACCCAAATATTTGCCTTATTCCTTTTCGCTCAATTAGTGATGGGCGCGGGCCAAACTCTATTACAAACTGCGGTTAACCCTTATGTGGTGCGTTTAGGCCCTGAAGAATCCGCCGCTGCCCGTGTGAGTGTGATGGGTATTTTGAATAAAGGTGCGGGTGTGATTGCGCCTTTGGTGTTCTCTGCACTGATTTTAGACAGTTTTAAAGACCGTATTGGTACTGAACTGACCCAAGTACAAATTGAAGAAATGGCCGACGGTCTAGTATTCCCTTATTTAGGCATGGCGATTTTTATCGGTATTTTAGCGCTAGCGGTAAAAAAATCCCCATTACCAGAATTATCCAATGAAGATGAAGTGGCTGAAAATACCGATAAAGGGCAACTTAAAGCGGCATTATCTCACCCTAACTTAGCCTTTGGCGTGTTAGCGCTGTTTGTTTATGTTGCTGTAGAGGTTATTGCTGGCGATACCATTGGCACATTTGCTTTGTCTTTAGGCATAGAGTCATACGGTGTTATGACTTCCTATACTATGGTGTGTATGGTATTGGGTTATTCTTTAGGTATCCTGTTAATTCCTCGTTTTATTTCACAGCCTAAGGCTTTGATGGTGTCGGCTATTCTGGGTTTGTTACTGACGTGCGGTATTTTGTTTGGCGACAATAATTCCTACGCTATTGCTAATGTTTTGTTAGTGCCTTTTGGCGGTGTGGCGCTGCCCGATACTTTGTTGATGATTGCCTTCCTCGGTTTAGCCAATGCGATCGTTTGGCCTGCAGTATGGCCGCTAGCCTTGTCTGGGATGGGCAAATTGACCAGTACAGGTTCAGCGCTTCTCATCATGGGGATTGCTGGTGGCGCCTTTGGTCCAGTGTCTTGGGGCTTAATGAGCTCGGCGACTGATATGGGCATGCAGGGCGGTTATATTGTGATGTTGCCCTGTTATCTGTTCATCCTGTTCTACGCGGTGAAAGGCCATAAGATGCGTAGTTGGTAGTCAAGTCTGTTTGAACAGCTAAAAAGAAGCCCTCGATGATGAGGGCTTTTTTGTGTCTTAGTTAATCTAACCTAAGGCGAAATTAGAACGCGTAACTTACGCTCGCAAGCACGGTATCTGAGTTTTTGAATGCGCCATCAGAGACCTTTTGGTCACCGCTGAGATCTGTGCCTAACCAAGCGAGAGAAAGCCCAAAGCCTGCCAATTCGGTCGATACGCCAACAGAGTAATCAGAGTAGCTATCAAAACCTTCACCATCATCTAAGGCATCACCCACGTTATAGCCGTAGTGCAGATCGAGACTCCAGTTTTCAACAAATTCGTAGGAGTAGTTTAGCTCTCCATAGTGATAATCTAAGTCAGTACCACCGTAATCATTGGTAAACCAATAGGCTAGGCGAAAGCCCTTAAATTCCATACCCGTAATCACTTCGAAATAACCTATATCACTCTCGCCTGAGTAGTTATAACGGTTAAGGGTGATGTCGTAGGTCAGATCTTCGTTGATCTCACCACCATAGGCGACATAGAAATCGTATTCGATCGCTGGGCCGTTATAACCTGGCTCATCAAAATCCACGTTACTTGCCCAAGCGCCGACAGAGAAACCTGAGTCGAAGCTCCAATCAATACCGCCTTGCAGGGCAGGATCGCCAGCGGTTTGTGATACGCCGCGAAAACGATAGTCGTTAGTAAGACTAATTTCCCCTGTCACTTCGGCGGCGGCAATGCCGGAGAATAGGGTCGTGGTTAGCGCGAGTCCGACAAGCTGTACCAGCCGTTTTTTTTTCAGATTATTATGCACGGTATTTCTCCCATTTTCTTTGTTGACTCGGACGTGTTACTGGCGACCATGGTTATTCAATCGCGCTAGTGCATCCGTTGGTTTGCCAAACAACAGCCTAGGAAAACCCGTTGCTGTGACCTCATGGCGAGTTATTGCTAAGATAACTTAGCTTTTTTGAGGCTAACATCAGCCTCGTTGATCTCACTTTTGTTCGAAAATGACGTAAACCTTGCGGCAGGGCTCCACGACTTCCCAAGTGCCTTGAAAACCCGCGGGTATAATAAACCTGTCGCCCACAGTGAAAGTCTGCGATTGACCTTGAAGATCTGTGATAACACTTATCCCTTCGAGGATTTCGCAGTACTCGTATTCAGTGTAGTTTATTTTCCAAGCGCCTGATTCACTTTGCCAAATCCCACTGTGAAATTGATCACAAGGGCTAGAATAATGATTCTCTAGCCCTTGAGTTGGATTGCCAGTTAACAACTTTTCCGCCGGTAACTGGTAGGTTTCGACGGGTGTTTGCGCCGTAGCAAAGCGAATAATGGCGTTGATACTCACAGTCATTTGCGATTTCCTTGTTGAGCTGATATTCGGCTATTTCATCGTTGGCATCACAAACTCGGCTTGAGTCTGTTTACCTACGGGCCAGCGGGCAGTAATTGCCTTACGTTTGGTATAAAAACGCACGCCATCAGGGCCATGCATATGCAGCGGCCCAAACAGTGAACGCTTCCAACCGCCAAAACTGTGGAACGCCATCGGCACCGGGATCGGCACGTTCACCCCAACCATACCGACTTGCACGTGGTGACAGAAATGCCTTGCCGCTTCACCACTTTGGGTGAAGATCGCCGTGCCATTACCAAATTCGTGTCGGTTAATCAGCTCAAGCGCCGTTGGGTAATCTTTCACGCGCACAATCGCCAGCACTGGGCCAAAGATTTCTTCGCGGTAGATGCTCATTTCAGGCGTGACGTGGTCGAACAAACAGGCGCCGAGGAAATAACCTTGTGGATTTTCTTCAACACTCAGTTTACGGCCATCGACCAGCAGCGCTGCGCCTTCTTGCACACCGGCTTCAACATATTGGGTGACCTTGG
The DNA here is from genome assembly GCF_025653365.1 of Shewanella sp. SW32. NCBI lineage: Bacteria > Pseudomonadati > Pseudomonadota > Gammaproteobacteria > Alteromonadales > Shewanellaceae > Shewanella > Shewanella sp. SW32. The sequence continues at coordinate 16,214 of NZ_JAKKSJ010000040.1, forward strand.
CAAGGTGCTGTTTGGAGATCAGTGGGCCCATTTCCATCTCTGGCGTCAGGCCGTTGCCGACTTTTAAGGTTTGAATTTGCGGTAGCAGTTTTTCCACTAATGCGTCGCCCACATCGCCTACCGCGAGTACGACTGAAATTGCCATACAACGCTCACCAGCACTGCCGTAAGCGGCACCCATTAAGGCGCTAACAGCTTGATCTAAATCTGCATCTGGCATGAGTAACATATGGTTTTTCGCGCCGCCTAAGGCTTGCACGCGTTTGCCATGTTTAGAGGCTGTGCTGTAGATGTATTCGGCAATCGGCGTTGAGCCTACAAAGCTCACCGCTTGCACATCTTTATGGGTGAGTAAGGTATCGACGGCTTCTTTGTCGCCGTTAATCACGTTAAACACGCCATCGGGAAGACCCGCTTCTTTAAGCAGCTCGGCAATCCGCATCACCGAGCTTGGGTCTTTTTCCGAGGGTTTCATAATAAAGGTGTTACCGCAGGCAATCGCGATTGGGAACATCCACATGGGAACCATCACGGGGAAGTTAAAGGGCGCTATGCCTGCGACAACACCTAAAGCTTGATTAACTGACCAAGAATCGACACCGCCACCGACTTGCTGGGTGTGTTCACCTTTAAGCAAGTGCGGAATACCACAGGCAAATTCGACCACTTCGAGACCTCGGATCAACTCGCCCTTAGCATCGTCTATCACTTTTCCGTGCTCGCGGGTGATAAGCTGCGTCATTTCATCTAGGTTCTGCTCAACTAAGGCTTTGAATTTAAACAGCACTCGAGCACGGTTGAGCGGCGTGACTTGCGACCAGGTTTCAAAGGCGGTTTTAGCGATCGCGATGGCTTCGCCGACTTCGGTTTCGCTTGCTAGTGAGACTTGGCCACGTAGTTCACCCGTGGCAGGTTCAAAAATATCTTGGGTTCTGGTACTGGCAGGGGTGTGCTGACCATTAACAAAATGAGTGATCTTGAGCATAGTTAACCTTTGAAGTTCCCCGCCGCAGTGGGGTGTTAAATGTGAGAGTAGAACGAACCGCTGGTGCTATTATCCAACGGCGTTAATGGCATCGCTTAGGCTATTAACCATTTGGTCAATTTCGCGTTTATCGACAATCAGTGGTGGTGACATGGCAATAATGTCGCCCGTGGCGCGCACTAAAGTGCCGTGGCGGAAGCAGTGTTCAAACACACCGTAACCCCGTTTACCCGCGCCTTGAGCGTTAGGGGAGAATTGAATCCCTGCCACTAAGCCTGTGTTGCGGATATCAATCACATTCGGCAACCCTTTGAGGCTGTGTACTGCGTCTTCAAAGTAGCGTTCAAGCTCAAAACTGCGCTCGAATAATTGCTCATGCTCATAAATCGATAGGGTGGCAAGTGCGGCCGCTGCAGCGACTGGATGACCTGAATAGGTGTAGCCGTGGAAGAACTCAATCAGTTCATTGGGGCCTTGCATGCAAGTGTCGTGGATAAAATCTTGCACAAACACTGCGCCCATAGGGATGGCGCCGTTATTGATGGCTTTAGCCGTGGTGATTATATCTGGGATAACGCCCCAACGTTGACTCGCAAAAGCGGCGCCAACGCGTCCAAAAGCGGTAATGACTTCGTCAAAAATCAGTAGGATGCCGTGCTTTTTAGTGATTTCACGCAGACGTTTTAAGTAACCTTGTGGCGGCAATATTACTCCAGCAGAACCCGACATAGGTTCAACGATTACGGCGGCAATATTCTCGGCGCCATGCAGGGTCACTAGTTGTTCTAATACTTCGGCTTTTTCAGCGCCAAAGTGCGAGAGTCCACGGGTAAATGCCGCATTTTGGATATCTAAGGTGTGCGGTAAGTGATCGACGCCTTGCAATAATTGGCCACTAAATGCTTTGCGGTTATTGCTTAATCCACCGACAGATATACCGCCAAAACCTACACCGTGGTAACCCATTTCTCGGCCGATAAAGCGGGTGCGTGAGGCTTGACCGTTGGCTCTGTGATAGCAAAGTGCCATCTTAAGTGCAGTATCGACGGACTCAGAACCTGAGTTAGTAAAGAAGACCTTGTTCAATCCCTCAGGACTGAGCTCGACTAAGCGCTCGGCAAGTTCAAAGGCAATCGGATGACCCATTTGGAAGGAGGGCGCGTAGTCCATCTCTTTAATTTGTTTGCTGACCGCTTCGCTGATTTCCTTGCGACCATGGCCTGCGTTACAACACCATAAACCTGCGGTGGCATCTAACACTTTATTACCATCAATATCCGTGTAATACATGCCTTCGGCCTTGGCGAGTAACCGCGGACTGGCTTTGAATTGGCGGTTAGCGGTAAAAGGCATCCAGAAATGTTCAAGTGAGGGTACGCTTGAGGAATTGAGCGGCAAATCGGGCATAGTGTCTACCTTGTCCTGTATTTTCAGGTCTTGTTTTAGGGTGGCTAATATTTGCTATGCTATGTTAGAAATAATGAACATGGAAGAGCCGTGTGCAGTTATTTGTGGCAAAAAAGCTATTTTTGTAAAAAATATTGAATTTTATTGCTTAAACAGCGTAACCTGAAGCTCGGATTATGACTGTGGTGATGTTTAGCATTTGCGCTAAAGTCGTCACGGGCCACTATTTTCTTGTCGATGAACGATAAACCACACCTATACGAATGATTAAGAGGTCATCATGAGCACACCGAAGAAACGCAGCGAATGGGAAAGTCTGGCTGCCAGCCTGTCTATTAATGGTAAGGCGTTTATCAATGGCGAATACCAAGATGCCGTTTCGGGTAACACCTTTGATTGTATTAGTCCTATCGATGGCCGCTTGTTGGTAAAAGTGGCGAGTTGCGATCTTGCAGATGCTAATCTTGCGGTTGCTAATGGCCGCAGCGTATTCGAGTCTGGTGTTTGGTCGCAGCAGTCTCCGGTAAAGCGCAAACAAGTGATGATACGTTTCGCCGAGTTACTGGAGGAAAATGCCAATGAACTCGCGCTGTTAGAAACCCTCGACATGGGTAAACCGATTCGTTTCTCCAAAGCGGTGGATGTGGCGGGGGCTGCCCGTGCGATTCGCTGGTCTGGCGAAGCGATTGATAAAATTTACGATGAACTCGCGCCAACGGCTCACAATGAAATTGGCATGATCACCCGTGAGCCTGTGGGGGTTGTGGCCGCGATTGTTCCGTGGAACTTCCCAATGCTGATGGCGTGTTGGAAGCTCGGGCCCGCGCTGGCCACGGGTAATAGTGTAGTGTTAAAACCCTCTGAAAAGTCACCCTTAACGGCTATCCGTATGGCGCAATTGGCTATCGAAGCGGGGATCCCACAAGGCGTACTCAACGTGTTGCCAGGATTTGGTCATACCGTGGGTAAAGCCTTAGCGTTGCATATGGATGTGGATACGTTGGTGTTCACAGGTTCCACCAAAATTGCTAAACAATTAATGATTTACGCTGGTGAGTCGAACATGAAACGCGTGTGGTTAGAGGCGGGAGGCAAGAGCCCTAATATCGTCTTTAATGACGCGCCAGATCTCAAAGCCGCTGCTGTTGCTGCTGCCGAAGCCATTGCTTTTAACCAAGGTGAAGTTTGCACTGCAGGTTCGCGTTTGCTGGTGGAGTCCGGGGTGAAAGATGAGCTTATCGCGCTTATCGCAGAGGAGCTAGCCTCATGGCATCCAGGGCATCCACTCGACCCTGCCACTGTGAGCGGCGCCGTTGTCGATAAACAACAGTTAGACACAGTGCTCAGTTACATTAAAGCGGGTAAAGATGAAGGTGCAACCTTAGTCCACGGTGGCTGCCAAGTTATGGCCGACACGGGCGGTGTATATGTGCAGCCAACGGTATTTTATAACGTAAACAATCAGATGAAAATTGCTAGCGAAGAAATCTTTGGCCCTGTGTTATCTGTTATTGAATTTAATGGCATGGAAGAAGCGATATCAATCGCCAACGATACCATCTACGGTTTAGCCGCTGGCGTGTGGACGTCGGATATTAGCAAGGCCCATAAAACCGCTAAAGCCCTGCGCGCTGGCATGGTGTGGATCAACCATTACGATGGCGGCGACATGACAGCGCCATTCGGTGGCTATAAACAGTCAGGTAATGGCCGAGATAAATCTCTCCACTCCTTCGACAAATACACAGAATTGAAAGCGACTTGGATCGTGTTATAACCGCTCTTTATTGTCTATATTTGTCTATATAAGAGAAGGAGCCGCTTTCGCTCAATACTAAAACCTCTTTCCATATTAAATGGAAAGAGGTTTTTTATTTTTTGTAGCTCAAGGCGTCCCCATTTTTCTAAGCCATATTTCACTTGTAAAATCTGCATCTGTTACCGTAAATAAAATGTTACCGTCTTGATTCGTAATGTTGTTGCTCATTTATACCCGATAGAATATTGACTTTAAACACTCCCATTAATATCTCAATTTACTTCCATTCTTATCTGCTTCATAAATATCGTAAGTTATCGCTTATAAATTTGTGGCTTTCAAACATTACCATTAATGCATTTAGTTATAGTGTGAAAAGGGTTGTAAGTTATTTGTGATATTATAGGGTGCTTAGAGTATTGAATAAGAAGGCAAGTATGCACAATGTAGAAGAGTTTGGGGCAATCGTCAGTAAAGCTCTCGATAGTTACAAATCCGATTTTATGGAACTTGTTAGGGAATATGCGATTTCTTGTAAAAATCAAGGTGAGGCATATTGCGATTTTTTTGTCGACATCGCCTCTATGATGAATGGCGTATGGCTTTTAACTGCAGTATGTGAATTTGAGTATGTTTCTGAATTTAAAGCCTTTAATTGGTATCAATTATTGAATGTTGATATAGGCAATATGCCAGAAGATGATTTGTTCTCCCTACAAAATAAGCTATATGAAATCGGTTATATTTGGTTGGTTGAGCAATTAATTTCCTCTAAAAAAGAAATAAAATGTATCGAAATTAGGTTGTTTCATAATGGCAGCAATGAATACCAATCTTTGGTATAATTAGCTTCTAACAGAGCTAAACGACATCAGTCACTGGGCTCATTGGATAGAATTTTTTGTGTGTGGTTATGTCATACCGTTGGTAGTATTTACCTCTAGGGCAAGTATGAAGAACTTTATTAGCAAAGATCTAGATATTGAAGAGTTTAAAAAAAGATTCGATAACACCAGAGAAAGTTTTATAAATTCTCTAAAAACAGCAAGTAAAGGTTATCGAAATGTAAGGTTCTTCGCTTGTGATGAAAGTGGAGTCCCCATTAAATGGGTATGGGATGATGAAACGTTCACACATAACTGGGAAGAGGGCACTCTTGAAGACGCTATTCAGTTTGCCCGTCACATGATAAATAGTGGAATGTATTTTGCGTTTATGGGTTGTTTGTCTGGTTCCAGTGATCTTGATATTTGGCTGACCACCTTTGAAAACCCCATAAAGAAACCTACATGGCCAAGTGGTAAAGAACCCAAATTTGAGATTATCCATGAAGTGTTAACTCGTTAGGGCTTTGTTTACCGATCTAAATTAGGAAACAAAGCCTCGTTATGACTGCATATTTTATCTCAACGTAAGAGCATTCACCTGTAAATACGTGATTTTAGCGTGCAACTGCTGTAGCCTCGTGGAAATTTATTGTTTCTTATTTTGATCTTTTAGGATGCAGGTCTTGAGCTTTGCCATCTAAGGTTGTTCGTTATTTCCCTGTGATTTTTGCTGAGCCAATCGCTCGTCAGCAAAGCGTTCACTCATTAGAGAGGGTGTCATGTGAATGCACTTCAAAACCCAATTAGGCAGTTCAATATCGTCAAACTATTTGCACTGGCATTGCTAAGCTTTTTGGCCGGCTGTTCTTCAATGCAGACGGGTGAGAATGGAAACTGGGTGGGATTCACGGAAGCTGGTCAGGCTTCATTTTATGGGGATAAACATCAGAATAAGCAGACGGCCAGCGGTGAACTTTACAAACATAAACTAAAGACAGCAGCGCATAAAAAGTTACCCTTTGGCTCGAGTGTTAAGGTCACCAATGTCGATAATGGCAAAAGTGTGATTGTAAAAATCAATGATAGAGGGCCTTTCGTGCGTGGCCGCATTATTGATCTGTCTAAATCGGCGTTTAGTAGCATAGGCAACACTTCTTCTGGCTTGATTGACGTGAAAATTGAAGTCATTAAATAGCGGCTATTTTGAACACTGCTATCTCGAAAAGATCGTTTTGAAAGCAGCATCATTAAAAATGAGCAGTTTGAAAGCACTTTCTTCAAAATACGGCTTCGCCGCAATTTAATGATTGAGCACATGAAATCGAGTCCACGCTTTTAAATAAAATCCCAAAGCAGACAATTTGTTAAGCCGATATTTGGGCTTTACGGCATTTGGTGAGAGACTAGCGGCAGATTTGGATAACAGTAAAAGGACCCGCTATGGAATACCCACTTGTTAGTACGCAGTGGCTCGAAGCACATCTCACCGATCCCCATTTAGTCTTGCTCGATGCCAGTATGGAAACCGTTATTGGTAAAGAACCTCTGGTTTACGATGAGCCTATTTGCATTCCGCGCTCACGTCGATTCGACTTGGAAAATGTGTTTTGCGATAAGACTTCAACCCAAATTCATGCCTTGCCGACGTTTGAGCAGTTCATCCAACGGATAGCTCAACTTGGGATTGAGGTCGACAGTGTTATCGTTATCTATGATAACCAAGGCATTTATTCATCTCCACGGGCGTGGTGGACCTTTAAAGTTATGGGCTTTAGTCGAGTCTATGTGCTTGATGGTGGCTTGCCTCAATGGATAGAAGAAGACCGCATTACCTCATCGCGTTATCAAGCCGAAGGCGTCGATTATGGCCCGACGGATATCGATACTTTGGCGGATGTGCTGCAATACCACCCTGAGCTTGTGATGGATGCGCAAGCTGTCCTATCAAGAATTGAAGATGCCGAAACGGCGATTGTCGATGCCCGTGGTGCGCCACGCTTTTTAGGGCAAGTGAGTGAGCCGCGCCCCGGTGTGCGCTCAGGGCATATTCCTCGTTCTGTTAACTTACCCTTCGCTCAAGTGCTCGATGGCAATAAAATCAAAACGACCAGTGAGCTACAGTCTATTTATCAAGGGCTAGCAGCGGATAAATCCGCAAGGATATTCAGCTGTGGTTCTGGGATTACGGCGTGTATTTTGATCTTAGCTTCGGTCGCCGCGGGGCATAAAAATCCCATCCTCTATGACGGTTCATGGGCGGATTGGGGCAGCCGTAACGATCTGCCGATTGAGTATTAATTGAGTATCACCATTGAAATTAGTGCTGTAGATTAATTAAGTTAGCGTGGTTTTTGTTGAACATCATGTGACTTCTACGTCGTTTGGCTAAATGCCAAGGAGAAACCTTTGATAGCGAGATTGATCGATAAGTTGGTATTTGGATTTATTTTAGTGATTGCCTTACAGTTACCACAACTGGCCGATCATTATCAGCAATTTTTATCAGGCCTTTATGAATCCACTCGATGGCAGGTGGAAGGTTACGAGGCAACGGCTAAGGAATATCATTACGCTGATGTTGATGCCATGATTGCCCGCCACCAGCAAAATGAGGAGCCAAGTGTGCGTGCCGACGCTGAGCAAAAGGTACAGACACTGGCGCTTTATAAAGCGTTAACACAGGGCGTGGCGATTTTTAATACGGGCAATTTGTTTGAGAAAACTGCCTATATGTTTAACCCTGTTCGCTTTGATTATCTTGAGAAAACCATCAGCAACTTTAAGCCAGGGATACCTTTAACTTCTAGTGGTATTGGCTTTGGTGTGTTGGTGGCTTTAGTCGTGCATTATCTTGGATCTATCCCTTTTATCCTGTGGGCAAGGCGTAACAAGCGACTTAAAACAAGTCCTTAAATCTGTGATACAGCATGCCTGCAGCGAGCATAGGTGAGCGGAATGTTGGGCCGCCGGGGAAAGTGATGTGTTTGATTTTAGCAAACACATCGAAATGTCCCGCCTGTTGGCAAATGGCCTCGGCAAGCAGTTTTGCCGCCATGTGAGTGGCATTCACACCATGTCCCGCATAGGCTTGGGCGTAAAAAATATTATTGGCATCAGGAAGGCGACCAATTTGTGGCATACGGTTAGCACCGATACCTATCATGCCGCCCCATTCATAATCGATACGTACCCCTTTTAATTGCGGGAAAACTTTCTCAAGATTCGGTCTCAGTGCCGCTTCAATATCTTTCGGATCTTTACCCGAATAGGTACAAAGGCCGCCAAACAGCAAACGACGATCTGCCGATAAGTGAAAGTAATCTAGGGCAATTCGCATATCCGCGAAGGCCATGTTTTGCGGGATAATACTCGCGCATTGGGCCTCAGTTAAGGGCTCTGTCGCCAATAAATAACTGCCTGCAGGTAATACTTTTCCCCCTACAAAGCTATTAAGTTTGTGGCCGATATAGGCATTGCCCGCCAGCACTAAGTATTGGCATGTGACTTCGCCCTTAGCGGTAATGACCTTAGGTTTGGCGCCTTGAATGATTTTTTCAGCAGCGCTGTACTCAAACAACCTAGCGCCGAGATTGCGGGCGACGCGAGCTTCACCCAGAGCAAGATTAAGTGGGTGCAGATGACCGCTACCCATATCAACTAGCGCGCCTTGATAAAAATCTGAGCCTATGACTTCACCTAATTGCGACTTAGTTAACAGCTTGATTTCTTGCTGATAACCCATGGCTTTGAGTGCGCTAAATTCTTCTTCAAGCTCATCCATGTGACGAGGTTTAACCGCTAAGTCGCAGTAACCCATTTGCAGATCGCAGTCGATACTGTGTTCTTGTATGCGATTTCGCACTATCTCGACGGCTTCAAAGCCCATCTGTTGAATTGCTTGAACACCTTCAGTGCCGATTTCACTTTGAAATTGTGCAGGGTCATGGCCTATGCCGCGAATGAGTTCGCCGCCATTACGCCCCGATGCGCCCCAGCCAATTCGCCTCGCTTCTAACAGCACGACACTCATACCACGCTGCGCGAGTTCTATGGCGGTATTGATACCGCTAAAGCCGCCGCCCACGATACAGACATCGGCATTGATATTGCCTTCGAGTTGTGGGTGAGCGTAAATTTCTTTAGCAGTATCAACATAATAAGAGTGTGGATACTGTTCACTGTGCACTGGAGGTTTGCTTGCCATTATGGCTCCCAAAAATTGTTTTTATTGTAAATTGGACTTGTCTCAGTATACTCATCACACTTTTAACATGACGCAAAAAAGTGTTCGTTTTATTTAACACGCTTTTTATGTAGAATACAATGAAAGCAGTAAAACACGCGCTTTTTGGGCGAAAATGCGTTCTGGATGGTGTTTATCCTGAACAACCTGTTCGTCATCTATCGGGATTGACCCGAGCCTTTAGGGGGATGTGAAATTTGGATATTGGAGCCAGCCTCAAAACTGTTCGAAAAATGAAAGGCTTATCTCAACGAGAATTAGCCAAACGTGCTGGTGTGACTAACAGTACGATTTCAATGATCGAGAAAAACAGTGTTAGCCCGTCAGTCAGCTCTTTAAAAAAAGTGCTGTCGGGTATCCCGATGTCTTTAGTGGACTTTTTCTCCATTGAAGCCTCAACGGATAGTGAGCAAAAGGTCGTCTATCGATCCAATGAATTACTGAATATCGGTACTGGACCACTTGAATTTAAACTGATTGGCCGTGATTACCCTAACCGCGCAATGTCAGTGATGAATGAGATTTACCCACCCGGTTCAGATACGGGTGAAGAGATGCTAAAGCACGAAGGTGAAGAGGCCGCTATGGTGATAGAAGGTAAATTCGAACTCACTGTTGGGGATGAAGTGTATATTTTGGAAGCGGGTGACAGTTATTATTTTAACAGTGAATTGCCCCATAGATTCCGCAATCCCTTCGATGAACCTTGTCGCCTAGTGAGTGCGACTACGCCTGCAAACTTCTAATTAAGTCATTAACTTACCCTATTATTCAACATATTAGGCCACTTACTCACTAAAAGTGAGTGGCGTAATACTGTTATTCAACATTACTGCGGATTTATACCAATCACATTAAATATCTAATCAGTTCAGAGCCTCACAGGCATTTCAATCCAAGGCGCATTGACGCAGAAATGGTCATTCCCTTTTAAGTCAATGCAACACCGGAGTGGGATGCCTGTGAGGCTCCCGAAGGGCGGCTGATGTTCACTACATGGCAACGCGCTTTATACTACGTTTAAGGCTTTCGACAGAGCACCACTATGCCTTCAAGCCTTCGCCTTGTCTAAAGCGCGTTGAACTCCCGCTGAATGAACAGATATTTAATACGATTGGTATTACCTACTTTCTAACCCTGTCATATTGGTTATGTATCCTCTTCTTTGTGTAAATAATATTGGTTCAAATTTGGTTCGAATACGGTTTAATTTACCCTGTAAAAAGTGAGCTTTATGCTGGTGTAACCGCTGGTTTATATACATGAATTAGCGAGAAATGGGGTAAATATACATTTAACTACATGTTATTTATGCTTATTAAGAATAAGTGGATTAAATAACCTTTAACAAGTGTTTAACCTCTTGCCTAGTGCTAAATTTCGGTGTACTGTGTGAAAAAATGAACATTTAAAGGCAAAGTGTTCGTTATGCTAGTAAAATCAATTCTAAAGGTGAGATATGTCAGCCGATTTACCCCTCATAGGTGTTATTGCATGCAATCAACAATTGGGATCACACCCCTTTAATATTGTTGGTGAAAAATACCTTTTAGGCGTAGTTAATGGCGCGAAAGGCTGGCCGTTAGTGATCCCATCTTTAGGTGGCGATTTACCGATAGACGCTATTTTAGAGCGTCTTGACGGTATTTTGTTTACTGGCTCTCCTTCTAATGTAGAACCCCATCTTTATGCAGGCCAGCCGAGTGAGCTTGGTACACACCATGATCCTAAACGTGACGCGACAACTTTGCCGCTGATCCACGCTGCTATTGCTGCTGGGGTACCTGTATTAGGTATTTGTCGCGGTTTTCAAGAAATGAATGTGGCTTTTGGTGGCAGTTTGCATCAGAAGCTCCATGAGGTGGGTGGCTTTATTGAACATCGAGAAGATAAAACCACATCCTTAGATGTGCAGTATGGGGCTTCTCACAGTATTACTGTTGAGCCCGGGGGGCTTATTTACGAGGCCTGGGGCCGTAACTCTGCAGAGATTAACTCTGTACATACTCAAGGCGTGGAGCGCCTGGGTGTTGGGTTGCGGCCAGAAGCTTATGCTCCAGATGGGTTAGTGGAGGCTTTCTCCGTAATTGGTACTAAAGAATTTGCCCTCGGTGTGCAATGGCATCCAGAGTGGAAGGTGAGCGAGAATCCGTTTTACCTCTCCATTTTCAATGCCTTCGGTGATGCATGCCGACGTAGGGCTACAACTCGAGTGAAATAATAATGAATAAGCTAATCGCTTTTTTAAAAGAACGAAAAATCACAGAAGTCGAATGTGTTATCAGTGACATGACTGGCATCGCCCGCGGCAAGATTGCTCCAGTCGATAAGTTTCTCGATGAAAAAGGCATGCGTTTGCCCGAAAGTGTGTTGTTGCAAACTGTGACGGGTGATTTTGTCGACGAAGAGATTTACTACAGTTTGCTCGATGCAGCCGACATCGATTTTGTTTGTGTACCCGATGAAAATGCCGTTTTTATGTTGCCTTGGACCATCGAAGCCACGGCACAGGTTATCCACGATTGCTACGACAGAATGGGTAATCCTATTGAGCTTTCACCACGTAACGTATTGAAAAAAGTCTTGTCTCTCTATGACGAACAGGGCTGGGAACCTGTTATCGCTCCCGAAATGGAGTTCTATTTGACTCGTCGTAGTGACGACCACGATTTACCCCTAAAGCCTCCAATTGGTCGTTCAGGCCGCCCCGAAGCGGGTCGCCAGTCATTCTCTATTGATGCTGCCAACGAATACGATCCTATGTTTGAAGATATGTACGATTGGTGTGAGCTTCAAGGTTTAGATATCGATACTTTAATCCATGAAGATGGTCCCGCACAGATGGAGATTAACTTCAGCCATGGCAACGCATTATCTTTAGCTGATCAAGTGTTTATCTTTAAACGCACTTTACGGGAAGCCGCGCTGAAGCACGATGTGTGCGCCACTTTTATGGCAAAACCCGTGACGGATGAACCTGGCAGTGCGATGCATATTCATCAAAGCGTGATCAATAAAGAGACTGGCAAGAATATTTTCACCAATGAAGATGGGACTAAGAGCAAGCTATTCTTGGGATATATTGCAGGTCTACAAAAATTCATTCCTGAGTTGCTGCCACTGATGGCGCCAAATGCGAACTCGTTTCGTCGTTTCCTCCCCGGCACTTCGGCACCTGTAAACTTAGAATGGGGCGATGAAAACCGTACCTGTGGTTTACGCATTCCAGAATCTTCACCACAAAACCGTCGCATTGAAAACCGCATTCCCGGCGCCGATGCTAACTGTTATTTGGCGATTGCCGCGAGCTTGTTGTGTGGCTATATCGGCATGGTTGAGTCGCTAAAACCTTCGACTCCTGTGCAAGGTAAAGCCAATGAAAGTCGTAGCAATAATACCCATTGTTTACCACTGACATTAGAGGAAGCATTAGCGGCGATGGAAGAAAGTGATGCCTGTAAGCAATATTTAGGCGAATCCTTCACCACTGGATTTGTGGCGGTAAAACAGGCTGAACTTGAAAACTTCCGCCGTGTTGTCAGCTCATGGGAACGTGAATTCCTATTACTCACTGTGTAATGTTTTGGATTGATTGCACTGACCGTGTTGCCGCGTTAACCCAAGGAATAAGGGGTTAACGTTGGCCATAATGATACTGATGTGTGCACTGTTTTAGTGAGGTTGCACTTAACTGGTGCAACTCGTTTGTTAAATAATATGATGGTTTTTAATGGCTTGTCCGTTAAAGTGATTATTCAATTCCATTGCTTGTTTGCAAGGGAAGTAAAATAGGCTTAACAATTTTAGGTTGTTCGCTTACTAGCGTTACTAACTAATTGTTAGTCATATTTAAAATGTGTTTATCTAAGTGTTTTTTTGCGATTGCTTAGGGACTTGAGGCATTTGCCTTAATGTTGCAAAATGTACAAGCAGTGTCATATCTAGTCTATTTTTTTGAGTGTTAATGCAATACCGATGCCTCGAAAATTTGGCACGAAACCTGATACTTAACAAATTGCAGCAAGATATAAAGTAGGCATGGTTATCATGCCGTAGAGACTGCCGATGCGGTTTTTAAGGTGTAGCATTGGTCGAAAATAACAACAATATCCGGGCAGCCCGGTGACACAATGTCAGAATTTGCTTAAGCAGTTCTGCTACCCGAGAAAGGAGAAAGCATGAAGCTATTTAATAAGATGACCACATTAGCGCTGGTGACTGCGAGCGTATTTGCGAGCGCAGTGGCCCAAGCGGAAGAAGTGGTTCGCGTGTATAACTGGTCAGATTATATCGCGGAAGATACCTTAGAAAACTTCAAGAAAGAAACGAGCATTAGGGTAATTTACGATGTATTTGATAGTAACGAAGTGCTTGAGGCTAAATTACTGTCTGGTCGTAGTGGCTACGATATCGTTGTACCTTCTAACCACTTTCTCGCTAAGCAAATCAAAGCGGGTGCTTTCAAACCTTTAGACCGCGCTAAGTTACCTAATTTTAAAAATTTAAATCCAGCCCTGATGAAGTTGCTTGAAAAAGCCGATCCGGGTAACCAATATGCCGTGCCTTATTTATGGGGAACCAATGGCATTGGTTACAACATCGATAAAGTGAAAGCCGCTGTGGGGGAAGATGCGCCATTTAACTCAATGGAACTGATCTTCAATACTAAATACGCTGAAAAAATTTCTAAGTGTGGCTTTGCTATGTTGGACTCTGCCGACGACATGGTGCCACAGGCGATGATTTATTTAGGCTTAGATCCTAACAGTACTAAGGCTGAAGACTATGAAAAAGCGGGTGAGCTACTGGAAAAAATTCGTCCTTATGTGACGTATTTCCATTCTTCACGTTATATTTCTGACTTAGCGAACGGTGACATCTGTGTCGCTTACGGTTTCTCCGGTGACGTATTCCAAGCGAAGGCCCGTGCTGAAGAAGCAAAAAATGGCAATAAGATTGGCTACTCCATTCCAAAAGAAGGTGCCAATCTGTGGTTCGATATGTTAGCTATCCCTGCTGATTCAACGAACGTCGATAATGCACTCACGCTGATTAACTATTTTCTACGTCCAGAAGTCATAGCGCCTATCTCTAACTATGTGGCGTATGCTAACCCGAACGATCCCGCTCAACCTCTGGTTGATGAGGCTATCCGTACCGATCCTGCGATCTATCCACCACAAGAAGTGTTAGACAAACTTTATATCGGTGAAATTCGTCCTTTGAAAATTCAGCGCGTATTAACCCGTGTTTGGACCAAAGTGAAGTCAGGACAATAGTCGATAGGGGGCAAGCCTAGCTTGCCCCCAGCTTGGCAAACTTCTATGTCCAATCCTATGCATAGTTAATCCACGTATAGGATTTGACACAGTTTGTTTAACCACTTTTCATTCATTAATCGTGTTGAACCTAGAGTTTGAGCGTATCTACGCCTCATTTTCGGGTGGAGAAGTACTATGGCAATCACCTCGAGCGTCACCAATAAACCGACAACAAAGACGCAAGAAAAAGTACTGCTCAAGATTGAGCGAGTAAGCAAATTATTCGATGACGTGCGGGCTGTCGACGATGTGTCATTAACTATCAATAAAGGCGAAATTTTTGCCTTACTTGGCGGGTCAGGTTCGGGTAAGTCAACACTACTGCGCATGTTGGCGGGTTTTGAAAAGCCCACCTCTGGCCGTATTTTCCTTGATGGGGAAGATATCACCGATTTACCGCCATACGAACGTCCCATCAATATGATGTTTCAATCCTATGCTTTGTTTCCCCACATGACAGTGGCACAAAACATTGCATTTGGTTTGAAGCAAGACAAGCTGCCTAAAGCCGAAATTGAACAGCGTGTGCAAGATATGCTGAAACTCGTGCATATGGAGCAATACGGTAAGCGTAAACCGCATCAGTTATCCGGTGGTCAGCGCCAGCGTGTTGCACTGGCCCGTTCACTGGCGAAACGACCTAAATTATTACTGCTCGATGAGCCTATGGGCGCATTGGATAAAAAATTGCGTACCCAAATGCAGCTAGAAGTGGTTGAAATCCTTGAGCGTGTCGGCGTGACCTGCGTGATGGTGACCCACGATCAGGAAGAAGCCATGACAATGGCAGGTCGAATTTCGATCATGAGTGATGGCTGGATTGCTCAAACTGGCTCGCCAATGGATATTTACGAAAGCCCGAACAGCCGCATGATTGCTGAGTTTATCGGTACTGTGAATTTGTTTGGTGGCGCGATTGAAGTGGATGAAGTCGACCATCTGATCATTAAGTCTAATGATTTGGCCCAACCTTTTTATGTCGGTTATGGCGTCACGACTAACGTTGAAGATAAGAATGTTTGGCTAGCAGTGCGTCCCGAAAAGACCATTATTAGCCGTGAACAGCCCGAAGGTCAGTACAACTGGGCGAAAGGAATCGTGCATGATATCGCGTATTTAGGCGGTATTTCAGTCTATTACATTCGTTTAGAGAATGGTCAAATCGTACAGTGCAGTATGACTAATCGTGAACGCCGAGCTGATCATGCCACATGGGATGACGAAGTGTTCATTAGTTGGGAGGACACCAGTGGCGTGGTGTTGAGATCATGAAGAAACCCATTAAATTAAAGTGGCTTAAGGGCCGCTTCTGGACCATAGGTATTCCCTACGCTTGGCTGCTGTTGTTTTTTGCCCTACCGTTTGCGATTGTCCTTAAACTGAGTTTTTCGACGGCGGCGATTGCTATTCCGCCCTATGAAGCAACATTCCAATATGCTGACGATGTATTAAATATCTTCCTGCATTTGGGTAACTATTTGATGTTGCTCGATGATTCGCTATATTACATGGCTTATCTCAGCTCATTGAAAATGGCGTTAATTTCGACCTTGGGCTGCTTGATTATTGGCTACCCAATGGCCTATGCCATTGCCCGTGCCCCTGCGCGGTTGCAAACCGTGCTGCTGCTGTTAGTTATGTTGCCTTCTTGGACCTCATTTTTAATCCGTGTTTACGCTTGGATGGGGATCTTAAGTAACACAGGGATCATCAACAATTCACTGATGTGGTTGGGGATTATTTCTGAGCCGTTACAGATCCTCAATACCAATATTGCCGTGTATATCGGCATCATCTATGCGTATTTACCCTTTATGATTCTGCCCTTGTACGCCACCTTAGTGAAACTTGATATGAGTTTGATTGAAGCTGCGTCTGACTTAGGTTCAAGCCGTTTGAATACCTTCTGGAAAATCACCTTCCCGCTATCAAAAAGTGGTGTGATTGCTGGTTCTATGTTGGTGTTTATTCCTGCCGTGGGTGAGTTTGTGATCCCTGAGCTACTCGGCGGTCCCGATTCCTTAATGATAGGTCGAGTGTTATGGCAAGAATTTTTCAATAACCGCGACTGGCCTGTGGCTTCGTCACTGGCGATTGTGATGTTGGGTCTATTGATTATTCCGATCACTTTATTCCATCGCTATCAGGCGCGTAGTTTGGAGAAAGACCTATGAAAAAATTAAGCTTTTCTTCAGTGATGCTCTGGTTTGGCTTGTTTTTCTTGTATGCACCTATGTTAGTGCTGGTGATTTATTCCTTTAACGACTCTAAATTAGTGACGGTATGGGGAGGATTTTCCCCTAAATGGTATGGTGAATTATTTCAAGATCAACAGATTTTAGATGCCGTATGGACCAGCCTGCGGATAGCGTTTTATAGCTCAACTATGGCGGTCATTATCGGTACTATGGCAGCCTTTGTGATGACACGCTTTAAGCGTTCATGGGCAAAACTGACCCTGTCGAACATGATTACTGCACCGCTGGTAATGCCTGAAGTGATCACTGGTCTGTCTTTGCTTTTACTGTTTGTGCACATGGCAGATTTGTTGGGCTGGCCTAGGGAGCGTGGCATGATGACAGTGTGGATTGCACACTCAACATTTTGTGCTGCCTATGTGGCTGTGGTGGTGTCTTCAAGATTGCGCGAGCTTGATATGTCAATCGAAGAGGCGGCAATGGACTTAGGGGCAACACCGCTCAAGACTTTCTTCTTGATCACTGTGCCTATGATTTCGCCGGCGCTGGTGGCGGGTTGGTTGTTGTCATTCAGTTTGTCCTTAGACGATTTAGTGATCGCAAGCTTTGCCTCAGGTCCTGGTGCAACGACCCTGCCTATGGTGGTGTTCTCTTCGGTACGTTTAGGAGTTTCTCCTAAGATCAATGCCTTAGCGACGCTGATCATACTGTGTGTTTCACTCATCGCTTTCCTTTCTTGGTATATGGCAAGACGGGCAGAGAAACGCGACCGCACACCGATGAACTAGTTAGCTTAATCTTGGGGTGGCTTTGGTATCGCCAAAGCCACCCTTGTTAAGTGTCACCACTCCCATCACCGCTTCGCTTTGCAGGCCAGTTCTGCGACTCGACACCATTAGCATGACATCGCTGCGCTTAAGAATATTGCGTGTTTGAAATATCAAACAAAATGTAAATTATTGCACTTTTCTGGCTAGTGTTTCGTTTTCTGAAGGTGTAGGATGTGATGGCTGTTTAAAATAATGAACATTAGAATTCAAGGGAACAACATGTCTGCCATAGCTCACGCTGGATCATATTATGCGGCATCGGCCAACGATAAGGTTGAACGTCCGCGCCTAGAGGAATCGATTGAAGCCGATGTTTGTGTGATTGGCGCGGGTTATACGGGCCTTTCTGCTGCGCTACATTTATTAGAATCTGGCTTTAGTGTGGTGGTGTTAGAAGCCGCTCGCATTGGCTGGGGCGCCTCGGGCCGTAATGGCGGACAAATCGTCAATAGTTTTAGCCGTGACATTGATACTATTGAAAAAACAGTCGGCAAAGAACAAGGTAAACTCTTTGGCCAAATGGCCTTTGAGGGCGGAAAAATCATCCGCGATCGGATTGCTAAGTACAACATTCAATGCGATCTAAAAGATGGCGGCGTGTTTGCCGCGATGAACGAAAAGCAAATGGGTCATCTGCGCCATCAAAAGCAACTGTGGGAAAGCCACGGTCATGTTAATCAGCTTGAGCTCCTCGATGCCAAAGGTATTCGCGGTGTAGTAAATACTGAGCGCTATGTCGGTGGTCTGCTTGATAAAAGCGGCGGCCATATTCACCCGCTTAACTTAGCTCTTGGCGAAGCGCGCGCGGTCGAATCCCTCGGTGGCAAGATTTATGAAGACTCTGCAGTGCTGAGTGTCGATGAAGGCGATAGCCCAGTTGTGCATACGGCGCAGGGCAGTGTTAAAGCCAAGTTTGTGGTCGTGGCGGGTAATGCTTATTTAGGCAAGTTATTACCAGAACTGCAGGCGAAATCTATGCCCTGCGGCACGCAAGTGATAACCACTGAGCCCTTGAGTGACGATCTAGCGGCGAGCTTATTACCGCAGGATTACTGCGTCGAAGACTGTAACTATTTGCTCGATTATTTCCGCCTGTCTGGCGAAAAGCGGATGATTTACGGCGGCGGCGTAGTGTATGGTGCCCGTGATCCGGCGGATATCAAGTCGATCATTATTCCGAACATGCTCAAAACCTTTCCGCAATTAAAAGATGTGAAGATTGATTATGCCTGGACAGGTAACTTCCTACTGACGCTGTCGCGCCTGCCACAGGTCGGTCGTATCGGTAAGAACATCTATTATTCACAGGGTTGCAGTGGCCACGGTGTCACTTATACCCATCTGGCGGGCAAGTTACTGGCCGAAATGCTTAATGGCCAAGCCACGCGCTTCGATGCCTTTGCTGCATTGCCACATTATCCCTTCCCCGGTGGTCACGCACTTCGCGTCCCTTTTAGTGCTATCGGAGCTTGGTATTACACTTTGAGAGACAAATTAGGTATCTAGTATGTTTCATTTATTTTCATTCGAGGCAAGTGATTGCCTCACTAATGCGAGGACGTCCTTGTGTTGCTAAAAGATCCGAGTTTGCTGCGTCAACAATGTTATATCAACGGGCAGTGGTGTGATGCCGAGTCGAAAGAGACTGTCGCCATCGCCAATCCTGCTACGGGCGCTGTGATTGCAAGCGTCCCTGTAATGGGGCAAGTCGAAACCCAAGCTGCGATTAAAGCGGCGGAAGCGGCGCTGCCAGCTTGGCGAGCGCTCACAGCCAAAGAGCGCGGCGCTAAATTAAGACGCTGGTTTGAGTTACTTAATGAAAACAGTGATGACCTCGCGTTATTGATGACCACAGAACAGGGCAAACCGCTGGCGGAAGCCAAGGGTGAAGTGACCTACGCGGCCTCGTTTATCGAGTGGTTTGCCGAAGAAGCGAAACGTATCTATGGCGATACCATTCCCGGGCATCAAGGGGATAAACGCTTGATGGTGATTAAGCAGCCCGTTGGCGTAACGGCGGCGATTACGCCGTGGAACTTCCCTGCGGCGATGATCACTCGCAAAGCGGCTCCGGCTCTCGCTGCGGGTTGTACTATGGTGGTTAAGCCTGCTCCGCAAACGCCGTTTACCGCATTAGCCTTGGCCGAACTTGCCGAGCGTGCGGGCATTCCGGCAGGGGTGTTCAGTGTGGTCACAGGCGATGCCGTCGCGATTGGTAATGAAATGTGCAGCAACCCGATAGTGCGTAAGCTGTCGTTCACTGGCTCGACCAATGTCGGCATTAAGCTGATGGAGCAATGTGCGCCAACTCTTAAAAAATTATCTTTAGAATTAGGCGGTAATGCGCCATTTATCGTGTTTAACGATGCCAATATCGATGCCGCTGTCGAAGGCGCCATGATCGCTAAGTACCGTAATGCCGGCCAAACCTGCGTCTGCGCTAACCGTATATATGTGCAAGATGGCGTATACGATGAATTCGCCCTAAAACTCAGCACTGCTGTGGGCAAGCTCAAAGTCGGAGAGGGCATCAAGGAGGGCGTCACAACGGGCCCGCTGATCAATGCTGCCGCAGTCGAAAAAGTGCAAAGTCACCTTGTCGATGCCATTGCCAAAGGCGCATCAGTGGTCGCTGGCGGCAAAGTCCATGACCTTGGCGGTAATTTCTTCGAGCCAACCGTGCTCACTAATGTCGATAAAAGCATGCTTGTCGCCCGTGAAGAGACCTTTGGTCCACTTGCGCCGCTGTTTAAATTCAGTGATGTCGACGATGTGATTAAACAAGCTAACGATACGGAATTTGGCCTCGCCGCTTATTTCTATGGTCGCGATATTTCACTGGTGTGGAAAGTCGCCGAAGCCTTGGAATACGGCATGGTTGGGGTCAACACTGGCTTGATTTCGACGGAAGTGGCTCCCTTTGGTGGGATGAAATCTTCAGGGCTTGGCCGTGAAGGTTCTAAGTTCGGCATCGAAGAATATTTAGAAATGAAGTATATCTGCATGTCCGTTTAATACGGTCCGATTTGGCGTGTGAGGAACACTAAATGACAACAACCAATGATTCATTGATGGCACGTCGCCAAGCCGCAGTTGCGGGTGGTGTCGGGCAAATTCACCCTATTTTTACCGCTCGCGCCGAAAATGCGACTGTGTGGGACGTTGAAGGTCGCGAGTTTATTGACTTTGCGGGCGGCATTGCCGTGCTTAATACCGGTCATCTTCACCCTAAAGTGAAGGCGGCGGTTGCAGCTCAGCTGGATAATTTCTCCCACACTTGTTTTATGGTGCTCGGTTACGAGAGCTATATCCAAGTGTGTGAAAAGCTTAATCAATTGGTGCCAGGGGATTTTGCTAAGAAGACGGCATTATTTACCAGTGGCTCAGAAGCGGTTGAAAATGCAGTTAAAGTGGCGCGAGCCTATACCAAACGTGCTGGCGTGATTGCGTTTACGTCTGGCTACCATGGTCGCACTATCGCGGCCTTGGCATTGACCGGAAAAGTCGCGCCTTACAGTAAAGGTATGGGGCTGATGTCGGCGAATGTGTTCCGCGCTGAGTTCCCCTGCGAGCTGCACGGCGTGTCCGATGACGATGCTATGGCCTCGATTGAACGTATCTTTAAAAATGATGCCGAGCCAAGTGATATCGCCGCCATTATTTTAGAGCCAGTGCAGGGCGAGGGCGGTTTCTACGCCGCATCACCCGCCTTTATGCAGCGCCTGCGCGCACTGTGCGACCGTGAAGGCATTATGCTGATCGCCGATGAAGTGCAAACGGGCGCAGGCCGTACTGGCACTTTCTTCGCTATGGAACAAATGGGTGTGGCTGCGGATATCACGACTTTTGCTAAATCTATCGCGGGTGGTTTCCCACTTTCTGGCATTACTGGCCGCGCGCAAGTGATGGATGCGATTGGTCCGGGTGGTCTTGGCGGTACGTATGGTGGCAGCCCGTTAGCGTGCGCCGCAGCGCTTGCTGTTATTGAAGTGTTTGAAGAAGAAAAGCTGTTAGACCGCGCCAATAGCATAGGTGAGCGCATTAAGTCTGCATTGAATGTGATGCAAGTTGAACATGCACAAATCGCCGATGTGCGTGGTTTAGGCGCGATGATCGCCATTGAATTGATGGAAGATGGCAAACCTGCACCGCACTATTGCGCGCAAGTGTTAGCAGATGCCCGTGACCGTGGATTGATTTTATTATCCTGCGGCACTTACGGTAATGTGCTGCGTATTTTGGTGCCATTAACCGCGCCGGATGCACAAATTGATGCAGGCCTTGGTATCCTCAAAGCCAGCTTCGATGCCGTTCTGAAAAGCTAATATTGCTTTGATATAAAGCTGTTTTAGATGACAGTTTTACATAATGAAAATCCCGCTTCGGCGGGATTTTTTATGGGGCAATTGTTTTGAGGATGGTTCTATTGGCAGCTATTTTTACTGCCAATGGCTTTCAGCACCAGTCAGTTTACTGAATCGCTACTGTTTAATCTCCATTAGGATCTGCAGCGCTTTTTTGCGTTTATCAAGATCGTACAAGTCATTGGTGAAGATAAACTCATTCACGCCAAGTTCTTTGACGATCATTTCCAAACGATGCTTAATCGTCGCTGGGCCGCCAATGACAGATAAACCTAAGAAATTATCGACATAGGTTTCTTCTTGCGCACTCCACATGCCATCCATTGTTTCAACTGGAGGTTTTAACCATAACTCGTGACCACGGATAAGCGCCAGTACGCGCTGTTTCGAGGTCGTGCCCAGAAATTGCGCTTCTTCATCAGTGTCGGCGGCAACGAGCGGCAAACCTAACATCACATAGGGCTTATCAAGCTCTTGAGAAGGTTTAAAGTCGCGGCGATAGATTTCAATCGCATCGTAGAGAAAACGTGGTGCAAAGTGGCCCGCAAACACATAGGGCAAACCGCGCTGCGCCGCTAACTGTGCGCTAAAGAGACTCGAGCCCAATAACCAAATCGGCACATTGGTGCCTTCCCCTGGAATCGCTCGCACCGCATGGCGACCATTATAAGGGCCGAGTAAGGTTTGTAATTCACTGACTTCTTCAGGGAATTGTTCGGCGCGACTGGTATCGCGGTTCAGTGCTCGGCTGGTAACTTGATCGCTGCCGGGGGCGCGTCCCAGTCCTAAATCGATACGACCAGGATAGAGACTTTCAAGGGTGCCAAACTGCTCGGCGACCACTAATGGCGCATGGTTTGGCAGCATAATGCCACCCGCGCCGACGCGAATACGCTGCGTATTGCCAGCAATATAACCAATTAATACTGAGGTCGCCGCGCTGGCGATGCCGGGCATATTGTGGTGTTCGGCAAACCAAAAACGATTAAAGCCGAGCCGATCGGCTTCCTTGGCATACTGCAAACTATTGTGCAGCGTTTCACCCACAGTCGAACCTTGGCGCATGGGCGCGAGTTCCAATAGTGAGAAGGGAATATCGGCCAATATTGATGTCTGTTGTGACATAGTGTCTCCAAGTGACTGCCGTCTTTTGCTAGCGAAAACAAGCGGTGCTAACAGTGTTAGTCGCATTGCTAGTGGCATTGTTATGCGCATAGCGAAGAACAAGCGTTAACGGCTCAGTCTTGATGAATAAAAGGTATTCAGTGATATTGATATGGGGCTAAGTACCGCGCTTCTCAAGCTTGAACGGCTAACTCTTTTCCCCTTCGTTATTTCATTAATCATGTCAATTTGAGTTTGCACTTGAGCTGCGCTATTAAACCGAGTGCGTCTAGGTTCATACTTGCTTTGTAACAAATCGAGGCGGTGAAGTCATCCCAGCGTGAGGGGCGATAATGTGGAACTGAAGATCTTATTCTCAGCAACTCAGCGCTAGGCCTGTCACTGCGGGATTGGGTGATGTTTGCTACAGCTCATTTGGTTATGAGTTGCAACACAAGGGTATAACTAAGTGACGTCATAAAAAAACTGCCGATAGCAGGGCTATCGGCAGTTAATGTTATGTAATAGAAAAATCGCTATTGTCAGTCGAGCATTACTGCTCGGCTTTTACATCCCGTAGCGATGCCGCAGCACTTTCACTAATACCATCATCAGCAGCATTGTTGTGTGAATGGTGAGTTTCAGTCAGGCGACGCATTAGCGGTAATACCGCAAGGGCGATAAAGGTACAGACCACAGCCGCGATACCCAACTTATTAAATAGACTGGTGTATACGGGTAAGGTTTGCAGTGGATCGACTAAATCTTTCGGTACACTGGCGAAGTTAGCGACCACACCGCCCAGATACTGTGAAATACCTGATGCGACGAAATAGGCTCCCATCATAAAGCCGCCCATACGCGCAGGTACGTAGCGGGCAATCATAGCAAGACCAAGACCACTCACCAGCAATTCGCCTAAAGAGTAAGAGGCATAGCCCCAGATCATGATCCATGAAGAGGTTTTACCGTTGACGGCGAATTGTCCGGCAAAGCCATAGATAAAGAAGCCAATCGCTACAACGGCAAAACCGAGGGCAAATTTCGCCGCAATAGAGAAGTCTTTATCATTACGACCCGCCCACGAATAACTCCACGCCAAGATTGGACTTAACACCATAATCCATAATGGATTCAATGCTTGAAACTGGGCCGGTGACCAAGTCCACAAATGGGTACCAAAAATTTGGAAATCCCAGTCCACGTTACGTAATGCAAAGAGTGCAAGCGAGGTCGACATTTGTTGATAGAAGATAAAGAAGAACACGGTTTGCACTGTGAGGATCAGCGCCGCAATCAGTCCCGCTCGTTCACTGGTTTCGCTGGTGCGGATCAAGTGGAAGAAAATGGCCAATACCGCTACACCAGCGGCGTAAACAAAGACACGGGCAACCGCTTCATATTCCAAAATAATGGCCGAAGCGACAACCGACAATGCGGATAGAGCTAACACAATTGCGAGGCTTTTCTTGTTCACTGGGCGAGTATCAGGCTCAGAACCGTAATGGACTAAACTCTTACGCATAAGTGCATAGTTGCCTAACCCCACCAATATGCCGACACAACACACGGCAAAGGCGGCATGCCAGCCAAACTCGTTGCCATACTGGGCGTTGACGTAATCTTTAATCCAAGGTGTCAGTAACATAGAGAAGGTCGAGCCGACGTTGACCGCCATATAATAGATGGTAAACGCACTGTCGATTTTAGAATCGTCACCTTCGTAGATCTTACGAACTAAGTTACCGGCATTGGGTTTGAACAGGCCGTTACCGACCACAATCACGCCGAGCGCTGAAAACATAAACCACGTATTTTCAGTGGGTACGGCCATTAGCGCATAACCCAGAGACAAAATCCCCGCGCCAAGCAGCATAGTGCGTTTAGTGCCGAGGATCTTATCACCAACCCAGCCACCAATCGCCGGTGATACATAAATAAGTGCCGCACAGGCACTCCATACTAAGTTTGCACGTGAGTCATCAAAGCCAAGGCGCTGCACCATAAAGTACACAATCAGCGCTTGCATGCCGTAATAACCAAAGCGTTCCCATAATTCGATAAGAGACACAGTCATAAATGAATGTGTTTTACTTACCGGAGCAGTCCCAATAGTCATATCGCTTGCTTCCAACATTGTTGTTTTAATATTTGAGCTCAAAAGTATAAGGCGATAACCAATTCAAACCAATGGCAGACATAGGCAAAAACAGACTTTGTTACAAATGACCTTATCAATTTTAAGGTGGATTTAAGCGGGGACAGTTCTATCTAAGTTTTTCTGCTGCGGATAAATCAAGGAACATTCGCAGTACTATCGGATAAGCAGATAATGGCATGTGCGGGTATGCGCTATGGTGTATTTAAATACATTGAGGTTGATTGCTGTTTGTCCAGCAGGCATAGTGCGCTTGGAAATTCTAATGTAGATAACTTTAAAACGAAAAGTTCTACTTAGCAGCGTCTCTACAGTTGCAGATATGCATCAGGTTGTTAATGCACCGCTTTGCGTTAAATATATTTAAACGGAGTATATGAATGTTACGAATTGGTATCGATCTTGGTGGCACAAAAATCGAGGTAGTCGCATTAGATAGCGATGGTAACGAAGTCTTTCGTAAACGCATCCCGACACCGAGAGAATATGTTGCGACAGTCAATGCTTTGGTTGCATTGGTAACTGAAGTCGAAGACAGCCTGCAGCAAACCGCCACTATCGGAATAGGTATTCCTGGGGTTGTTTCTCCTTTTACTGGCCTAGTAAAAAACGCTAATTCAACTTGGATCAATGGTCATCCACTTGATGTGGATCTGGGGACTCGATTAAATCGTAAAGTAAAAATTGCTAATGATGCGAACTGTTTTGCCGTATCAGAAGCGGTAGATGGCGCTGCCGCAGGAAAGTCCGTTGTATTTGGTGCCATTATTGGAACGGGATGTGGTGCTGGTATCGCAATTAAAGGCCAAGTACATGATGGTGGCAATGGTATTGGTGGTGAGTGGGGCCATAATCCTTTACCGTGGATGAAAGCCGATGAATTTAATACCACGACGTGTTTTTGTGGTAATAGAGACTGTATCGAAACGTTTATATCTGGAACAGGCTTTGTTCGCGACTTTCGCGCTGCGGGCGGTGTTGCTGACAGCGGTATTGAAATTGCCCAAATGATGCAAGCGGGAGATCCGCTGGCAACTCAAGCATTTAACCGCTTTATTGATCGTTTAGCCCGTTCATTGGCCCATGTGATCAATATGATGGATCCTGATGTTATCGTCCTTGGCGGCGGCGTGTCTAACATCGATGCTATTTATACCGAATTACCAAAAATTTTGCCGCTATATGTGGTTGGCCGAGAGTGCCATACACCGGTTGTTAAAAATTATTATGGTGCTTCATCTGGGGTGCGTGGCGCCGCTTGGTTGTGGGGACGCTAATCCTAGACTCAATCAAGAATAGTGTTTGATATTAAAGGCTGAATTCATTTATTTGAATTTGGCCTTTTTTTTATTTAGTCATTCAAAAGTTTTACATTCCATTGACAACTCTTTATCTTAAGTACTGGTAATTCTTACCCTAAGTGCTATTTTTAATGCTGTATAGAAAGTATAAAAATAAAGTAGATCAAAATAATTACGCTATTGTCGTTCTCTTGGGAGTTTACTAGATGAAGCATTTGTCCATCAGTACTAAGTTGTTGTGGATTACATCAGCATTATTTTTATCGATAGTGGCTATTTTATCTATCAGTTTATGGTGGACACTGTCGGCTCAAAACGCGCAATTATCGGATCAAGTTCAAAATACCCTACAAACTGAAACGCGGGATAAACTCGAAGCCCGCGCCGGTGAATATGGCGAAATGGTCGCTGGATTTATTAACGAAGCCTATCGTATTCCTTACTCTTTTGCCGGTATGGTGGAGAGTACGGCAGAAGAACTTCCCTTAAAGCGTGATCGTTTAGAACTCACTGTGGCGGCTGTGCTTAAGAAGAATGCGCAAGTTTCCTCCATGTATGCCCAGTTTGAACCTAATGGTTATGATGGGCTCGATACTGAGTTTCTGAATATTAATTCCAGCCACAGTGTAACGACATCAGGTGCCCTAGAGGTTTACTATACCCGTGATGACAATGGCACTGTTGCACATCAACAGGTTGAAGATTCGTCAGAAAAATACCTTACTAGCCTAAATGAATTTGGGATCCGTGATGCAGAATGGTATTTATGCGGTAAAGAAACCTTAAAGCCCTGTCTAATGGAGCCGTATTTATACGAAATCACTCCCGGTAACAAAGCATTAATGACCTCGCTAACTGTTCCAGTGCTTAAGCATAAACAGTTTATCGGTGTGGTCGGTGTTGATTTAAACTTACCCGTCTTTCAAACTCTTATCGATAAGTTATCTAAGAGCCTCTACGATGGGCAAGCGAAAGTAACTTTATTGAGTACCCGAGGTTTAGTGGTTGCAGCAAGTCATTACAGTAAAAAGGCTCGTCCTTTAGCGGAGTCAATAAATCCAGCTATTGCTTCACAAATTATCTCGTTACACAAGAACTCGGGTTACATGGTTAACGATGATGAAATTATTGTTGCCTACCCAATTAAGATCCCTTTAGCGAATGCCGAGTGGTCCTTAGTGATCCAAGTGCCGACTGCGCAGGCGTACAAGAGTTCGATTGTGTTGAATAATGATATGGATGAAATGGCAACTTCCTTGGGAAGTTTGTTGCTCATGGTCGGTGTTGTCGTGTCGATTGCTGCTGTGATTACGATTAGCCTAGTGATCCGTAGCATTATTTCACCCTTAAAGATGATCCAAGGCCGTGTAGAACACCTGGCAAGCGCTGATGGCGATTTAACGCAATCGATAGAAGTGGACTCCCATGCAGAGTTGATTGCGTTAGCAAAAGGTTTCAACTCCTTTATTTATAAACTGAAAAACCTGATTGCCGAGCTTAAAACCCTCGCGAGTCGTTCTCAGGAAGAAAGCCAAGCTTCAGCGAAAATTGCCCAGCTCACGCGTGATAGTGTCAATCGTCAATATGGTGAAATTGAGAGTGTGGTAACGGCCGTCAACCAAATGAGTGCCACTGCACTTGAGGTTGCTAAGGCGTCTGAGCAAACCGCTGCAGAAACAGAAGCTATGTCACGCAACATTCGTCACAGTGAAGAAAGTCTGACTAAGGCGATGGGCTTTGTGGCGACTATGTCTAAAGAGTCAATGGAAGCTAAGCTGGCCGTGAGTAAAGTCGCAGACAGCAGTATGAATATTAGTCGTATTCTTGAGGTGATCAGCTCCATTGCCGCACAAACAAACCTGCTGGCATTAAATGCGGCGATTGAGGCGGCGAGGGCGGGTGAACAAGGACGGGGTTTTGCCGTGGTGGCTGACGAAGTCCGTGCGCTGGCATCTAAGACTCAAAGCTCGACGAATGATATTAGTATTCTTATCGATGCACTGCAAAAAGAAGTTCAAAGTGCTTCTGGCATCATAGATAAAGGCGCTGAACGGGCACAAATGGCCGTATCTCAAACTGAGCAAGCGCTGAACTCATTGAACTCTATGGTGAGTCAGATTGAAGAAATTTCGGGCCAAGTGACCCATATCGCGGCAGCGGCAGAAGAGCAGAGCGCGGTGACTGAAGAGGTTAATCGCAATATTACAGGCATTTCTGATTCGGCTTCTGAACTTGCGCGTCTTGCGGGTGAAGCACAACAGAGTAGTGTGGTGCTGGCAAATTTAGTGAAGCAGCAACATGAGCAGTTAGGCAAGTTAAAAACCTAGCACTCAGATATTTGTGGAATTAGCTCATTGATTTTAAATAGGCTCTTTGATTGTGTTGCTGCTTAACACTTATCAAAGAGCCTATTTTTATTATAAGTACTATAGAATAGATAACTATAATTTAAGATAGTTACAAATACTTAAAGCCATTGTTAGACGCCTTTATTTTCGCAACCAGCTTTATTTTTATCAATGATAAGGTCACCTTCAACTCTCATGCCAATAGAACCAATAAGGAATGAGTGGTTAAGTTGAGTAACGACAAGATCTGTAAGGCCAACAGCACATTTTTCAGTCTCGATAGCTTTATCCATAGCTGTTTTAACATTCGGTATTCCAAAAGGGAAAATAAAAACAGGGTATGAGTCTTCACCCGTTACACGTGCGCCCTTAACTAGATTACCTGAATTTAAATCGAAGTTTTTAGTACTTCCAACAGTCAGATCTGCAACTCGTACAGTACATCCTGTAATAGTTAGCATTGCCACTGAGGCTAGAAGTAAACCAAGTTTTTTCATCATATTTCCTTTGTGATGCTTTTTCTGAAAGCTCTTATAAACTTCGAGCTAAAGTGTTTCTCTAGATAAACAAGAGAAGTACTGTTGTGGCTTAGAACATTACTTTGTATGTAATGCTTAGATATGAAAAAGGCGTAGCGGTTACTAACCTGCTACGCCTTATCAAAATTGGTGGCCCCTCACGGACTTGAACCGTGGACCTAACGATTATGAGTCGTGTGCTCTAACCAACTGAGCTAAGGGGCCGACTTAAGGCAATCGTCATTACCTGAAGCGGGAGGAAGTATACTAAGCTTACTTACGCTTGTCACCCGTGTTTTGGCTGGAAATTCACGCAACTGATTCAATTGGTTATCTGTTAATCAACTTAAATGCTATCGTTGCCTAAATTTTAGGCTTCGATACTGTGCTTGTGCATAAATTGAGGTGATAAAGACAATAAAAAGCCCTGCATGGGCCTGTCTCTTGATCACATCTTTTGCTCAAGAGACAAGGCTAGCTGGTAACCTTCAAGGATGGTTTGCAGTTTAAACCATCCTTGCCATAACCTTTCCCAGCCCACAATTCCGCTTCGTTTGCTGTCATTCCAGCCCGCGAGTTTTCCTAATCTTAGATAAGCCCAATGCACACTGGGGACTTGTTCGGGCGGTTGGCTTTTTTCCGTCTTTAGCCATAACAACTTCCAGGCCAATGGGCTTAACAGGC